>JACCXP010000157.1 GCA_013696905.1 Thermoleophilaceae bacterium | reverse complement strand
TCAACGAGGCTGCCGCGCGCGCCTTCCCCGACCGGCCGGTCGTCGGACACCTGCACGGCACCGAGCTCCTGATGCTCGAGGCGATCGCCGAGGGACCGCCTTCCCGGTGGATGCACGCGCGGGACTGGGCCGAGCGGATGCGCCGCTGGGCCGGGGCGTGCGACCGGCTGCTCGTGCTCTCCCCGGATGCGCTCCGCCGCGTCCCGGAGCTGCTCGGCGTGGCGCCTGAGCGCCTCGTCTGGGCTCCGAACGGCTTCGATCCGGAGCTCTTCGACCGCCGCTCCGCCGACCCCGCCGCTGACCGGCGGCTGTGGCGGCGCTGGCTCGTCGACTCGCCGCAGGGATGGGACCGCTCCGGCGTTCCGGGCAGCGTCGCCTACCGCCCAGAGCAGCTCGAGCCGTTCGAGTCAGACGCTCCCGTGCTGCTCTACGTCGGCCGCTTCACCGAGGTCAAGCGGATCCCACTGCTGATCCGCGCATACGCCGTCGCCGCCGAGCGCTTCGACCGGCGCGCCCCGCTCGTGGTCCTCGGCGGCTATCCCGGCGAGTGGGAGGGGGCCCACCCGCTCGAGGTGGTGCGCGAGCTCGCTCCCGAGCGTGCCCGCGACGTCTTCCTCGCCGGCTGGCGCGGGCACGACGAGCTGCCGCTCGCCCTGCATGCCTCCGACGTGCTGGTGCTGGCGTCGGTGCACGAGCAGTTCGGGCAGGTGATCGTCGAGGCGATGGCGTGCGGGCTGCCGGTGATCGCGGTCGATGCCTATGGCCCGGCGACGATCGTCGACCCGGGTGAGACCGGATGGCTGGTGGAGCCCGACGACGAGGCCAAGCTCGCCGAGGCGCTGGTGGAGGCCGTGAACGACCGCGAGCGCCGGGTGACGATGGGCGCGGCCGCCTATCGAGCGAGTCGCTCGCGCTACGCCTGGCCGGCGCTCGCCGAGGGGCTCGCCGAGGTCTACGAGGCGGTCGTCCGAGGGTCCGCGCCGACGATCAACACCTCGAGCGTGCGCGGGCCGTGCACGCCCTCTACGCGGTCGAGCTCGATGTCTGACGTGGCCGAGGGCCCGGAGATGAAGGTGACGGGGCGCCCCGCGGAGCGCACGCCATCGACGAGCACCGACACGGCCTCGGGCATCCCTCCGACGACCTGATCCGCTTCGACGAGGCACAGGTGGTAGTCGGGAAGCAGCGAGATCGCGCGGCGCCCCTGGCGCGGGCCGCCGTCGAGCACGATCGTGCCCGTCTCGGCGATCCCGACCGCACAGCCGGTGATCACCCCGTCGATGCCGTCGAGCTGCTCGTGGCTGAGGTTCTCGTCGGCGATGACCTCGACTCCGTCGGAGGGCCTCCACTCGGTGGGGAGATCGGCCGGCGCGACCATGCGCGTCGCCCCGCGCGCCTCGCAGACCTCGGCGACGACGTCGGCGACGCTCGCCCGCCGCACGTGGTGGACCGTCGCCCTGTAGTCGGCCACGCGCTCTGCGAAGAGCTCGACCAGCTCGTCGCGCGATGCCTCGTGCCGCTGGCGATAGGAGCGCGTGACGGCGACGTCGTCCGCCTTCTCCGACTCGGGCACGTCGCGCGTCGCTGCGTGGATACGGCCGAGGATCTCCTCGCGCGCGCTGCTCACGCGTCGGCCCGGCTGCCGTCGCGCTCGACCCACCACTCGCGGAACGTGCGCTGGGGCAGCGCCTTCAGATCGCGCATCGCGGTCCAGCCGGACATCAGCCCGCCGGGGAGGTGTGAGATCGGGCCCCGCCGCGCGAGCGGCGCCTGACCCAGGCGCGCGAGCCGCTGGGCGCGCTCATAGCGCGCCCGGCTCGAGAAGACGCGCGCCATCGCCGCCATCGCCGCGGCCTCCGGGTCGAGCCTCGCGCGCCAGCCGCTGTGCTCGGCCTGCTTGTGGCGGACCACCTTCCCGCGCAGGTGTACGAGCACCTCGGGGATGTTGATCTTGACCGGGCAGACCTCGTAGCACGCCCCGCAGAGCGTCGAGGCGTATGGCAGCGACTCCGCCGCGTGGATGCCCACGAGCTGGGGCGTCAGGATCGCTCCGATCGGCCCCGGGTAGACCGAGTTGTAGGCATGCCCGCCGGTGCGCGAGTAGACGGGGCAGACGTTGAGGCAGGCGGAGCAGCGGATGCAGTTGAGCGTCTGGCGCCCGATCTCGTCGCGGAGCACGGCTGTGCGCCCGTTGTCGAGCAGCACGAGGTGGAACTCCTGCGGCCCGTCGCCCTCCGAGGTACCGGTCCAGACCGAGGTGTAGGGGTTCATCCGCTCGCCGGTCGAGGAGCGCGGCAGGAGCTGCAGGAAGACCTCGAGGTCCTGGAACGTGGGCAGCACCTTCTCGATCCCCATCAGCGAGATCAGCACCGGCGGCAGCGTCGTGCACATGCGCCCGTTGCCCTCCGACTCGACCACGAGCACGGAGCCCGTCTCGGCGATCGCGAAGTTGGCGCCGCTGACGCCGACGCGGGCCGACAGGAACTTCTCGCGCAGATGCAGCCGCGCCGCCTCCGCGAGCTCACGCGGGTCGTCTGAGAGCTCGTCGACGTCCAGGTGCTCGAGGAAGATCTCGCGGATCTCGGCCCGGTTGCGATGGATCGCCGGCACGAGGAAGTGCGATGACTCGTCGCCGTCGAGCTGGATGATCAGCTCGGCGAGGTCGGTCTCGATCGCCTCGATCCCGCGCGCGGCGAGCGCCTCGTTGAGCTTGATCTCATCCGAGGTGATCGACTTGACCTTGGCGATCTCGGTCGCGCCGTGGCCAGAGACGATCCCCGCGATGATCCGGTTCGCCTCGTCGGCGTCGCGCGCCCAGTGCACCTGCCCGCCTGCGCGCGTGACCGACTGCTCGAGCGCCTCGAGGTGCTCGTCGAGGTGGCGCAGCACGCTCTCCTTGATCGCCCGCCCGGTCTCCCGCAGCTCCTCCCAGTCGGGCAGCTCGTCGACGACGAGCGCGCGCTTGGCGCGGATCGTCTGCGTCGCGTAGCCCATGTTGCGGCGCAACTGCGTGTTGGCGAGCGCCACGCGCGCGGACTCGGGGAAGCTCGGCGAAGGCCCGCTCATACGCGCGCGTCGTCCTCGGTCGCGGCGAGGATCTCGGCCAGATGGACGGTGCGCACGCCGCTGCGCTGGCGCGAGAGCGCGCCGCCGATGTGCATCAGGCAGGAGTTGTCGCCCGCCGTGCAGACCTCGGCGCGCGTGTCGAGCACGTGGCGGAGCTTGTCGGACAGCATCGCCATCGACGTGTCCGCGTTCTTGATCGCGAAGGTGCCGCCGAAGCCGCAGCACTCCTCCGCCTCCGGCAGCTCGACGAGGTCGATCCCGCGCACCGCCCGCAAGAGCTTGAGCGGCGCCTCGCCGACCTTGAGCAGCCGCAGCGAGTGGCAGGTGGGGTGGTAGGTGACGCGGTGCGGGTAGTAGGCGCCGACGTCCTCGACGCCGAGCTGCCCGACGAGCAGCTCCGAGAGCTCGAACACCCGCGGCGCCACCTGCGCCACCTGCTCGGCGAGCGCCGTGTCACCCTGCTCCTCGACGGCTATCTCGCCCAGGCGCCCGTAGTAGTCGCGCACCATCGCCGCGCACGAGCCCGACGGCGAGACGATCGCGTCGTAGCCCGCGAAGGTGCGCACGAAGCGCCGAGCGAGCGGGATCGCCTCGACCTGGTAGCCGGTGTTGAAGTGCATCTGGCCACAGCAGGTCTGGTCGAGCGGGAACTCGACCTCGTGCCCGAGGCGCTCGAGCAGCCTCACGACCGCTCGCCCGGTGTCCGGGAACAGGGTGTCGTTGAAGCACGTGATGAAGAGGGCTACTCGCATGCCCGTTCCTTGTCCCTCGCCGGCACCGCAGGACCGCAAGTGATGGGTCATACTATGCCGCGAGTCGGCCCCGCGGGGGCGGGAACCAGGGAGAGGGGATCAGGAATGCTTGTCGCTGCTGCCTATCAACAGGCGACGGACCCGGTCGGTGGATCCGTAGGCCTGAGCGCCATCTTCGCGGCGCTGCCGTTGATCGTGCTGTTCGTCCTGCTCGGCGGCGTGAGGATGAAGGCGCAGTGGGCGGCCTTGATCTCATTGGCGGTGGCGATCGTCGTCGCGATCGCCTTCTACGGCATGCCCGTCGGCCAGACGGTCCTCTCCGCGAGCGAGGGCGCCGTCTTCGGGCTGTTCCCGATCCTGTGGATCGTCGTCAACGCGATCTGGCTCTACAACCTGACCGTCAAGACCGGCCACTTCGCTGTCCTGCGGCGCTCGTTCGGCTCGATCAGCGACGACCAGCGGGTCCAGGCGATCATCGTGGCGTTCGCTTTCGGCGCCTTGATCGAGGGCCTCGCCGGCTTCGGCGCCCCGGTCGCGATCAGCGCCGTCATGCTGCTCGGGCTCGGCTTCCAGCCGATCAAGGCCGCGGTGCTCGCGTTGATCGGCAACACCGCCCCGGTGGCCTTCGGCTCGATCGCCACCCCGATCATCACGCTCGCCGAGATCACAGGGCTCGACAAGGACCAGCTCGGCGCGATGGCCGGCCGCCAGACGCCGCTGCTCGCGCTGTTCGTGCCGCTGATTCTGGTCTACGTGGTCGACGGCAGGCGCGGTGTGCGCCAGACGTGGCCGGCCGCAATCGTCGCCGGCGTCGCGTTCGCGATCGCACAGTTCGTGACGTCGAACTACATCTCGGTCGAGCTCACCGACATCGTCGGCGCGCTCGTCGCGACTGCGGCGCTGGTGGCCTTCCTGCGCGTCTGGTCGCCGTCCGACCCGCTCGTGCTCGAAGGTGGCTCGGGTCAGCCGGCCGTCGCGGGGGCCTCGGCGCACGACAGCACGATGGAGGGCGACATCCGCCGCCGCGACCAGGAGCACGACTCGCGCAAGGACGTCTACGAGGCCTACGCCCCGTACATCATCATCGTGGCCGTCTTCGTGCTCGCGAAGCTCATCACGCCGATCGCCGACGCGCTCGCCGCGGCGACGATCGAGTTCCCGTGGCCGGGCCTAGACGTCGTCACGGCGAAGGGCGAGGCGCCGCGCTCGGCGACCTTCAACTTCAACTGGCTCGAGGCCCCGGGCACGATCGTGCTGATCTGCGGGATCATCACGATGCTCGTGCTGAGGGTCGGCGTGGGAAGGGCGATCCAGACCTACGGCGAGACACTGTCGCAGCTCAAGTGGGCGATCGTGACGGTCACTGCGGTGCTGGCGCTCGCCTACGTGATGAACACCTCGGCGATGACGCAGACACTCGGCGCCGCAGCGGCTGCAACCGGCGGGTTCTTTGTGTTCCTGTCGCCGATCGTGGGCTGGCTCGGCGTCGCGGTTACGGGCTCGGACACGTCGTCGAACGCGCTCTTCGGCACGCTTCAGATCACGGCGGCCGAGGGGATCGGCGTGTCGCAGACGCTGCTCGCGGCGGCGAACTCGTCCGGCGGCGTGCTCGGCAAGATGCTCTCGCCGCAGAACCTGGCGATCGGCGCGGCCGCCGTCGGCCTCGCCGGGCAGGAGGGAGACATCTTCCGCAAGGTGCTCGGCTGGAGCCTCGTGATGACGTTGATCATGTGCATCCTCGTGGCGCTCCAGGCGTCGGTGCTGAGCTTCATGATCACGGG
>JACCXP010000128.1 GCA_013696905.1 Thermoleophilaceae bacterium | reverse complement strand
GCAGGAAGTCGCTGATCGCGCCGAGGCTGAGGCCGCCGGCATCGGCCGCCTCCGCCACCGCGACGGCGACCGCCAACCCTGCGGCCAGCCAGCCGCAGTCGACGGTCCGCCGCCACGCCCGCTCGGCCCGCCCCACCCGGCTCCCCATATTGCGACCGAGCGACCCCTCGGGTGACCGGGGGACGAGCCATCCGGCCGGCTCGCGTGCGCTGCCGAGCAGCGTGGCGACGATCACGCCGCCGCCGAAGAACAGCAACGCCGCGTAGAAGAGCCCGCGCAGCGCGATTCGGATCCAGCCCCGGCGCGCAAGCGGACTCTGTTCGATCTGCTGGCCGCCGGCGAGCGCCGGCGCTCTGACGCCGAACGAGAGCGAGCCCTCGAGCGCGTGCCCGTCCTCGGTCGAGACGGTGTGCCACTCGAGTCGGTAGGCGCCCGTGGCGAGTGCGGCAAGCGGACGCAGGGTGAGCCGCCCTCGGCCGCCGGGCTCGAGCCTCGCCGCCAATGGCTCACCGCGGCCGGCGGGCACGAGCGCCGCGCGGCTGAGGCCGCGGTTGAGGGGCTCGGTGAAGTCGAGCACGATCCGCCCCGGCGAGCGCTCGACGCGCGCTCCCGCCCCAGGCGTCGACTCGAGGAAGGCCGCGTGGGCCGAGGCATCCGTGGTAAGCGGTCCGAGCGCCAGGACGCTGAGGACCGCGCCGAGCAGACCCCACCACCACGCCGGATCACCGCCCGCTCGGCCCGACTGCGATGTCGAGCTCATCTCCTATCGAGCGTAGTACGACTGCGTGCCACCGGCAGGGTCCACCCCGATCGCAGCTACTGGTACTGGTGCAGACGCGTGCGGACCCCCCGCAGCGCCTTCGAGTAGAAGACCGCGCTCGCGAGCACCAGCACCGGCAACGCCGCCATTGCGAGCATGCAGCTCTGCATCACGAGCGTCGCCAGGTTGAGCGTCTCGTCGGCCGTGAGGGCGAGCTGGAGCCCCAGGGCGATCACCGCGCCGACCGCGACCAGCGAGCCGAGCAGCGCGAGCGCGGGGAGCTCCCAGCGAGGCCCCCGCTCGCCTAGCAGGTGGTCGGCGCGCTCGGGGGTGATGCCGACGGCGACGGTCGACGGGCCCCTCCCGCCGAAGCTCAGCAGCGCCGAGGCCAGCGCGGGCGCACCGCGCTCGCGCACGGCGGCCTCGTCGGCGGCCAGCTCGGCTAGGTCGGTGTAGCGCTCGGCGACGCGGCGCAGGATCGGGACGAAGAAGAGCGCCTCGCCGAGCGTTCGCGCCAGCGAGGTCCGCAGCGGATCGCGCCGCGCGAGGTGGTGGCGCTCGTGGGCGATCACCGCTCCGAGCTCGTCGCCTGACAGCGCGTCGCGCGCTCCGGTCGAGAGGTAGATGCGGGGGCGAAGAAAGCCCGCGCAGAACGCGCGCGGGCGCGGATCCTCCAGCAAGACGACGCGTGAGCCCGCGACCTCGACCTCGCCGCCGACGCGCAGCTCGCGGCCGAAGCGCCGGTGAGCGGCGAGCTGGCGGAGCACGGCGCGAGCGCCGAGGAAGAGGACGGCGAGGCCGAGGCCCGCGAGCGCCAGCACGACGACAGCGCCCGCGCTCAGATCCGGGAGCAGGAAGCGCTGGCAGAGCGCGACGAGCGCCGCCACCGGCGGGGGCACAAGGCTGACCGCGCTGAGGGCGGTCACGAGCGCGAGGACGGTCGCGACGAGCCCGAGCGCTCCGAGGCCGAGGCTCAGCCAATAGAGGCGCCGGGCGCTACCCACCACCGCCGGCCAGGTCCTCGAGCCTCCTCAACCTCTCGGGGTCGAGCTCGTCGACGCGGCTCTTGAATTGCGCGAGCGCCAGGTCCCCGTACTGCTCGACCATCGCCTCGATCTCGCCGCGGGCGCGGGCGTCGAGATACTCGGCGCGCCGCATCACGGGGGAGTAGACATCGGTCTTGCCGGTGCGCGTTCGCCGCAGCACGCCCTTGCGGTGCAAGCGGCCCATGATCGTCATCACCGTCGTGTAGGCACGCTGCTTGGGCCCCTCGTTTAGGGCCTCGAGGACCTCGCGCACAGTGGCGCGCTCTCGGCGCCAGACCTCCTCCATCACCTCCGCCTCGAGCTCATGGAGGGGCGGCGGCGGGTTGGCGGTCGCCTTCACCTTCGCGCTCAGGAGCGTGCCCCGCGCAGCGCCGACTCCCGCTCGTAGTACTCCTCGGTGCCGATCTCCCCGGCCGCGAGCCGGCGGTCGAGCAGGCCGCGGGCAGCGTCCTCCGGCCCAAGGGCATCCCGATCGCCGAGACCTCGGGCCGCGCGCACGCCCAGATAGACGCCGGCGGCCACGATCGCGAGCAGCACGAGCACGCCGAGCCCCCAGCCGATCATCATCCAAGTCCACATGCCGTCCATCATCTGCTCCATCATGCCGTTCACGGTCGCTCCCGTCCGTTTCTGTGGCTCCTGAATCTGACTACCCATTGTAGTAGGCATGGTTTGGGGAACTTGCTGACACGTTCACGAGACCGGCTGTTCGCCGCCGGGAACGATCTGGCGGCCGGTTGGCTCGACCGGGGCGAGCTCGGCGGACGCCGACGGAAATTGCTGGGCCGGGCGCGCGGGCGGGTGCTCGAGATCGGCATCGGCTCCGGAGTAACGCTCGCCTCATATCCGCCCGGTGTGGAGGTGGTCGGAATCGACCCGAGCCCGCACATGCTGCCCCGAGCGCGCGCGCGGGCGCGGCGGCTCGGGCGCGCGGTCGAGCTCGTCGAAGCATCCGCCGAGGCGCTGCCCTTCGACGACGCGAGCTTCCAGACGGTGGTCTGCTCACACGTTCTCTGCAGCGTCTCCGACCTCGACGCGGCGCTGTCTGAGATCGCGCGCGTGCTGGCGCGAGGCGGAGAGCTGCTGTTCGTCGAGCATCTGCGCAGCGACGATCGGCGCCTGGCGGCCTGGCAGGACCGCCTCGAACCGGCCTGGGCCTTCGTCAACGCGGGCTGCCACCCGAACCGCGCGACGCTCGAGGCCGTGCGCGACGCCGGGTTCGCGATCGATCCGCTCCACCGCTTCGAGCTGCCGCTCCCGCTCGTCAAGCCGCACGCGGCCGGCGTCGCACGCTTGGCGCCCTAGATCGACTGGAAGAAGTTGAGCCCGAACCGGTCGAGGGCCTGCTGAACCTCGATGTTGAGCCGAAAGAGCTGACCGGTGAAGACGAGCACGCCCATTCCGATCAGCATGGCCCCGGCCGCGAGCTGAACGGCGGTGTAGTGGCGCTTGAACCAGCCAAAGCTGCGCTGCGCGGCCGAGAAGGCGATCGCCGAGAACAGGAACGGCAGCGCGAGCCCCGCCGAGTAGACCGCGAGCAGCAGCGCCCCGACCGCGGTCGACTGTCGCGTCGCTGCGAGCCCGAGTATCGCCCCGAGCGCGGGCCCCACGCACGGCGTCCAGGCGAGCGCAAAGGCGGCGCCGGCTACGACCGGACCGCCCCGCCCGGCCCGCTCGATCAGCCCGCGCGGCCGCCAGTCACGGTTGAGGCGCGCGATGAACACCGAGGCGACGAAGAGCGCACCCATCGCCACGATCGCGACGCCCGCCGCTCGGTTGAGGGCGGGCTGGTTGTCGAAGAGCAGCGCGCCGATCGCCGTCGCGCTCAGCCCGAGCAGGATGAAGATCGCCGAGAAGGTCGCCACGAACAGCAGGCTGCGCCCGATGACGGCCGGGTCGAGGCGCCGGCCGGCCTCGCCCGGCCGGGCGCCCGAGACGACTGCGAGGTAGCCGGGTACGAGCGGCAGGCAGCACGGCGAGAGGAACGACACCAGGCCGGCGGCGAACGCCAGCGCGAGGCTCGGGGCCTCAATCACCGGAGGCCTTCGCGTCGTTGACTCCGCCGCGACGGCCGCCGGGCCGCTGCCCGGCCGGTGATGTCCGGCGGCTGTCGCTCGTCGAGGGCGAGTGCGGGAGGTGGTCGCTGTGGGCGCGAATCAGGGTCTTCATCCAGCTCCGACCGACTGCTGAAGCGTAGGAGCTCGCCGGCTTCGCGCGCGCCAAGCGGGCCTCTCAGCTGGGACTCGAGATGCGTTCAGCGCGCCGGTGTCGCCCAACCGCCTTCTGGCTCCGACCGTTGCACGCTCTCATCCGCGCGATCCGCGCTCCGAGCTCGTCGTGGCGCGCGCGCACGCCCTCGATGTCGTCGTCCACTCCCTCGGCGCGGTTGGGCGGCGCGACGATACATGCCGGGCGGCGCGTGAGGGCTCGCCGAAGCCCATCATGTTCCCGCGCCGGGGACCGGAGGAGCTCTCATGACCTACGCCAAGCCCATGCTTGACGCCCATCCTCGCCCCTACAACAACGTGGATGCCGATGCCCTCGCGAGGGCGATCGAGGCCAGCGTCGATTGTGCGCAAGCCTGAACCGCCTGCGCTGACTCCTGTCTGTCCGAGGAGTTGGTCTCCGAGATGACCAAATGCGTGCGCCTCGACTCCGACTGCGCCGACATCTGCACGGCAACGAGCCGCGTGCTCTCGCGCCAGCACGAGTACGACGCCAAGGTGACCCGCAGTC
>JACCXP010000113.1 GCA_013696905.1 Thermoleophilaceae bacterium | reverse complement strand
CAAAGGACATGCCGGCAGATTGCTGCCTTGAAGCGCACAAGTACATGTCGGATGACCGGTAATCTGTATTCCATGGCTACGAATGCAAGGCGCAACGGGGCAAACGCCGATGAGGCTTCGCTCGACGGCACCAACCGCCGGCTGCTCGACGAGCTCCAGGACGACGCGCGCCTGACGCTCGCGGAGCTCGGCCGGCGCGTCGGACTGTCCTCGCCCGCGGTCGCGGAGCGGCTGCAACGGCTGGAGCAGCGCGGCGTGATCACGGGCTATCGGGCGACGGTCGACCCGCGCGCGCTCGGCTATGCGCTCAGCGTGGTGATCCGGATCCGTCCCTCACCGGGCCAGCTCCAGAACGTGGCGGAGCTCGCCCGCCGCACTCCCGAGGTCGTCGAATGCCACCGGATCACCGGCGATGACTGCTACCTCATGAAGGCGCACGTCCGCGACGTGCTTCACCTCGAGGAGGTCATCGACCACTTCGTCGTCCTCGGCCAGACGACCACGGCGATCGTCCAATCCTCGCCCGTGCCGGCGCGGCGCCTTCCTGTCAACGGCAGCTGACCGCGGAGCTGATGGCGGGTGCGGCTACGCGGCGGGCGCGAAGGGCTCGGGCAGGGTGTAGAGGCCGAGGAAGCGCTCGACGACGTATCTATCGCCCTCGATCGCGAGCTCGCCCGAGCGGATGGCGTCCGCGAGCTCGAGGCGGCGGTGAGCCACCGCGAGCAGCGTGCCGGGGTCCGTCTCGATGATCGCGTCGGGCTGCGGGGCCTCACCCCGGACGATCTCGAGCCGCCTGTCGGCGACGTCGGCGCGGAAGCGCTGCTCGCCCAGGCGCAGCTCGAGAGTCGCGCGGAGGCCCTCGGCGAGCTCCGGGTCGAACAGGGTGCTGAGCGACATCACGTGCGCGTCAAGGCTCATCCCGACCTCGGGCGCAGGCAGCGCGGCCCGGGCGCCCCATCGGCCGAGCGCGTGGAGCACGTGCTCGAGCTCGAGGCCCCACTCGGTCAGCTCGTACACCCGCGAGGCCGCCGGCGGAGGCAACGTGCGACGCTGCACCACTCCCGCCTGCTCGAGCTCGCGCAAGCGCTGGGAGAGCACGTTTGGGCTGGCATGAGGGAGGCCCGTGCGCAGATCGGTGAAGCGCTTGGGGCCGAGCAGCAGCTCACGAACGATCATCAGCGCCCAGCGCTCGCCGACGCGGTCGAGCGCTCGCGGTATTCCGCAGGCGTCGCCATATGTGCGTGCCGTCTCGATAACGCTTGAGTGTACACGGTCTTGTCCCAACTTAGGTACAGCTGGTTGTTTTTTAGGACTGGTGTGTTACTGTGCCGATCGAAAGGCCCCAGACATCGGAGGCATCGAACACCTGATGGACGAGACCGCCACACCCGCCGAGACTGCCCACAGCGACCGCTCACGCTGGATCGCGCTCTACGTGCTCTGCGCGAGCGTGCTGATGATCGTCATCGACGCGACGATCGTGAACGTCGCGCTGCCCTCGATCCAGGCCGACCTCGCGTTCTCCCAGAGCAACCTCGCGTGGGTCGTCAACGCCTACCTGATCCCGTTCGGCGGCCTGCTGCTGCTGGCCGGTCGCCTCGGCGACCTGATCGGCCAGCGCCGGATCTTCCTGATCGGGCTCGTGGTCTTCACGGCCGCGTCGGTGCTATGCGCGCTCGCGCCGAGCCAGGGGATGCTGATCGCGGCGCGCTTCGTGCAGGGCGCCGGCGGCGCATTGAGCTCCGCAGTGGTGCTCGGGATGATCGTGACGATGTTCCCCGAGCCGCGCGAGCAGGCCAAGGCGATCGGGGTCTACGGATTCGTGGCCTCCGCGGGCGGGTCGATCGGCTTGATCGCGGGCGGAGTGCTCACGGAGGCGATCGGCTGGCACTGGATCTTCTTCATCAACGTGCCGGTGGGCATCGTGACGGCGCTCTTGGCCCTGAGGCTCGTCGAAGCGACGAAGGGGATCGGGCTCGGCGCGGGCGCGGACCTCCCCGGCGCCGTGGTCCTGACCACCGGGCTGATGCTCGGCGTGTACACGATCTTGTCCGTCGGCGAGCAGGGTTGGGGATCGGTCCAGACGCTTGCGCTCGGTGGCGTCGCGCTGGCGCTCGTGGCAACGTTCGTCGTGCGCCAGGCGCGCATCGCCAACCCGCTGATGCCGCTGCGGCTCTTCCGCTCGCGCAACGTCGCGGGGGCGAACGTCGTCATGGCCCTGCTCGTGGCCGGGTTGTTCGCGATGTTCTTCCTCGGCGCCCTCTACCTGCAGCGCGTCCTCGGCTACAACCCGCTCGAGGTCGGGCTCGCGTTCCTGCCCTCGACGGTCGTCATGGGGACGATCTCGCTGCGCTATTCGGAGCGCCTCAACATGCGCTTCGGGGCACGGGCGACGCTGTTCCCCGCCATGGCTTCGATCGCGGCCGGCCTGCTGCTGTTCGCGCGGACGCCGGTGGAGGCGAGCTACGTGGTCGACGTCGTGCCGGCGGTCGTCCTCATCGGCCTCGGCGCAGGCCTCGCCTTTCCCTCGTTGATGACACTCGCGATGTCGGGCGCCACGCCGAGCGACTCGGGGCTCGCGTCGGGTCTCATCAACGCGACCGTGCAGGTGGCAGGCGCGATCGGCCTCGCCGTGCTCGCCACGCTCGCCACCGAGCGCACCGACGGGCTGCTCGCCGACGGCCAGTCGACCGCCGCCGCGCTCAACTCCGGCTACCACGTCGCCTATCTGCTGGGAGCCGTGCTCGTGGCGGCCGCGTTCGTCGTGGCCCTCGTCCTGCTCCGCTCGGACTCCTCGCAGGAGGCGGCCGATGCCGGTGCGGTCGGAACGGAGCCTGCCTACTCGTACTCAGAGGCGGCATAGCGACATGAGCTCACTCACCTGTCAGATCTCGATGTCGCTCGACGGCTTCGTCGCCGGGCCCAACCAGAGCATCGACAACCCGATCGGCGAGGGTGGGATGCGCCTGCACCAGTGGCCGTTCGCGACAGATTCCTGGCGCGAGCAACAGGGATCCGCCGGCGGCGAGCGCACGGCTGACTCGGAGGTCGCCGACGAAGTCATGCGGGGGCTCGGCGCGTTCATCATGGGCCGCAAGATGTTCGGCCCAGGCGATGGGCCGTGGGACGAGACCTGGAGGGGCTGGTGGGGCGAGGACCCGCCCTACCACGCACCCGTCTTCGTGCTCACCCACCACCAGCGTGAGCCGCTGCAGATGCAGGGCGGCACGACGTTCACGTTCGTCACCGACGGGATCGAGTCCGCACTGGAGCAGGCCCGCGCAGTGGCCGGCGACCAGGATGTCGCGATCGCCGGCGGCGCAAGCGCCGTGCAGCAGTACCTCGCGGCCGGGTTGCTCGACGAGCTCTACCTCCACATCGTCCCGATCGTGCTAGGGGCCGGCGAGCGGCTGCTCGAAGGCGTCGGCGATCCAACTCTCGAGCCGGTCAAAGTGGTCGCCTCGCCGGCCGTAACGCACGTCAACTACCGCGTCGTGTCGGAGCGCGCCCGAGAGCAATGACGGAGCACGCCGTGGGAACACGCGAGCAGTGGCTCGTCGAGCGCGTCGAGCTGCTCGAGCAAGAGAAGGAGCTGACGCGCCGCAGCGACGAGCTGGCGCGACAGCGCCGCGAGCTGCCGTGGGTCCGGATCGACGAGCAGTACGAGTTCGACACCGACGACGGCAGGAAAACGCTGAGCGAGCTGTTCGACGGTCGCTCGCAGTTGCTCGTCTACCACTTCATGCACGGCACGTTCGCGGCCGACCACCTCGACGGCGCCGTGCCCCACCTCGCCAATCACGACGTGACCTTCCTGCGCGTCGCGCTCGCCGCTAGAGACGCTGAACGCCTACAAGAGGCGGATGGGCTGGAGCTTCCCGTGGGTGTCCTCGGCCGGCGGCGACTTCAACCGCGACTTCAGCGCGTTCACCGAAGAGGACAGGCGAGACGGCACCGGCTTCAACTTCGGCTCGCCGGGAGGAGCCAGCGTGAACGTCGTCCACGACGAGGAGCTGATGGCCCTGAGCGCGTTCGCGCTCGAGGACGGCCTCGTCTACCACACCTATTCGGCGTATGACCGCGGCACCGACGCGCTGAACGGCACCTGGCAGCTGCTCGACCGCTCACCCAGAGGACGCGACGAAAGCGCGCCAGCGAACTGGCCGCGCCGCCACGACGAGTACGAGGAGGCCTGATGGCGATCACCAAGCACAAGCTGGCGACCCGCGAGCAGTGGCTGGAGGCCCGTAAGGAGCTGCTGGAGCGCGAGAAGGAGCTCACCCGCCGCAGCGACGAGCTCGCTCGGCAGCGGCTCGAGCTGCCGTGGGTGCCGGTCGACAAGCCGTACTCCTTCGAGACCGGCGAGGGCACGAAGACCCTCGCGCAGCTGTTCGAGGGTCGTTCGCAGCTGCTCGTCTACCACTTCATGTTCGGCCCCGACTGGGACGAGGGCTGCCCGAGCTGCACGCTGTCTGCGGACGGCTTCGACGGGCAGATGATCCACCTCAACCATCGCGACGTGACGATGGTATCCGTCTCCCGCGCGCCGCTGGAGAGGCTCGACGCCTACAAGCGCCGGATGGGCTGGGAGTTCGACTGGGTGTCGTCGCTCGGAAGCGACTTCAACTTCGACTTCGGCGTCTCCTTCACCGGCGAGCAGCGCGAGAACGGCGTGCACTATAACTTCAAGCCGATCGGCGACCCGGGGATCGACGAGCTGCCGGGCATGAGCGCTTTCGCTCTGGAGGACGGCGTCGTCTACCACACCTACTCCGCCTTCGCGCGTGGCGGCGACGTGCTGATGGGGATCTACCAGCTGCTCGACAGGGCGCCCAAAGGGCGCAACGAGGGTGGCCTCTCGTTCCCGATGGAGTGGGTGCGGCGCAAGGACGAGTACGACGACGCCGCCTCGGGGGCGACCACGTGACGCCGATCGCGCACATCTCAGGCGTTCCCGTCGAGGAGCTCTTGCCGGTCCTCTTCACGACGGCTGGGCTGTGGGCGTGCGTGCGAGCCCTGATCGCGAAGGTCGGCCGATGAGCCTGGGCTGACGAGCGTCGAGCGGTCGCCTGGCCGCGCTGCCACACTGGCGGCGTGAGCGAACAGGCACGGGCGCGGCGTCTCGGCCGCCCGCCGCGGCTCTCCCG
>JACCXP010000087.1 GCA_013696905.1 Thermoleophilaceae bacterium | reverse complement strand
GCGCAGATGGCGGGGATCTCGAATCCGTATCTGTCCCAGATCGAGCGCGGCTTGCGCGAGCCGTCCGAGAAGGTGCTCGAGGCGATCGCTCGCTCGCTCCAAGTGTCCTCCGAGGCGCTCTACGAGCAGGCGGGGATCTCCGACGAGGAGCCCTCGGCGCCGCCGGCGCTGGTCGAGGCGATCCGTGCGGATCCGATCCTCACCGGCCGCCAGCGCCAGGCGCTGATCGAGATCTACGAGGCCTTCACGGCCAAGAACGGCGTCGCGGCGCCGCGACGCAGGAGGCGTCCGCGAGCGGCGCCGGAGGCCGAGCCGGACTAGCGATCAGGGCGCCGGAATCGCCGGCTTGGTGCGCTTGGCAGGCGTCTTCGCCCGTGCCCGGCCCTCGGCACGCGCGCGGCTAGCCTTTGGCTTCGAGTGCTCGTAGACGCCCGCGAGCAGCGGCGGCCAGTGCTCGCGCAGGGCCTCGCGGCCCATGAACAGGCCGAGGTGTCCGCCGGAGGTCGTGCGCCTCGTCACCTTCGCCTTCGGCGTCGAGGCGGCCTCCGCCAGCGCGAAGACCTGGCCGGGCGGCGTGATGTGGTCGACGCCGCCGGCGAGCAGGTTGAGCGGGCACGAGATACGCGAGAGGTCGACCTTCTCGTCGCCCACCGCGAGCGTGCCCCCGACCAGCTCGTTGCCGCGGAAGAGGTGCCGCACGATCCAGAGGTAGAAGGCGCCGGGGATGTCCTGGGTGTGCTTGAACCAGTCCTCGAAGACGCGATAGCGCTCCAGCTGCTGGGGATCGCTCAGGCGGCTGAGGAGCTGCATCTGCTTCTCGACCTCCTGCTCAGGCTTGATCATCACGAAGCCGTTCAGCATGAACTCGCCCTTGAGCACGCCGTTGCCCATGGCGACAGCCCACTCGTAGAAGGCCATGTCGCCCTCGGCGTCGATCGCGTCGAGCCAGTCGCCGATCACCGGGTTGTCGGCGTGAAAGTCGATCGGCGCGCCCGCGATCGTGTGCGTGTTGACCTGGTCGGGCCGCAGCGCCGCGTAGATCGTCGCGAGCCAGCCGCCCTGGCAGTCGCCGATCAGGTTGACCGGGCCGCCGATGTGGTCGATCGCCCGCTCGATCAGCTCGAGGTAGTCGGTGATCGAGGCGTCCTTCGTCTGCTGCGTCGCGCCGACCCAGTCGAGTGAGTAGAGCCGCGACAGGCCGGCCGCCTTGATGACCTGGACCTGGCTCTGGTCCTCGCAGTAGTCGACGATGCACGAGTCGTGCCCGGCCTGCGGCGGGAGCACTAGCGTCGGCACGACGCCGTCGTCAGCGCCGGCAGAGAAGTCGCGCAGCCGCGCCAGTGGGGTGCTCCACGCGATCTCGTGGGGAGTGGCCCAGGTGGGGGGGCGGCGGTCGGTCATGAGCCGCCACCAGCGCTGCATGTCGCGGCTGACCTGATAGGGGGTGGCCCCGCGCGCGATCGCCCCCGCCCAGTAGGAGCTCATCCCGTCGGCCATCGCGACCCAGCTGCCGAGGGCGCTGTCGACGTACCGCCGCCTCATCTCGGGGGAGTAGCCGGTCGGCCGCAGCAGCGCCGGGGGACACATCGCCTGAGTGATCACGGGGCTGGTCATCTTCCAATCCTTTGGTCGCGGACGAAAAACTCACGATCGCGGTAGAACATGACCCGCTCCCCGCAGCTGTCGCGGAGCGTCTCATCGTCTCCCTCTCCCACCGGTTCCGAAGCAAGCGAGGTGCCCTCTCCGTGAAGCCAGCGACCTGCATTTTAGTTGTCCACCGGCGCGATCGCCCGGCGCGACCTTGTCGCCCGCGGGTGCAAGGTCGTGCACACCTGCTCTGGGGATCTGGCCGATGAGCGCTCTGGAGGGGCGCGCAGCGATCGTCACGGGCGCGGGCAGCGGCATCGGCCGGGCGATCACCGAGCGGCTGATCGCCGATGGGATGCAGGTGCTCGCGGTCGACCTCGAGGCGGCCTCGGACGCGCCGGGCGAGCCTTTCTCCGCCGACCTCTCGACGCGCGAGGGCAACCGCGCAGCGGTCGCGGCGGCGCTCGAGCGCTTCGGCCGCCTCGACGCGGTGGTGCCGAACGCCGGCTTCCAGCACGTCTCCCCGGTGGCCGACTTCGCGGAGGACCGCTGGGACGCGCTGCTCGCCGTCCTGCTCACGAGTCCGTTCCTGCTCGCGAAGTACGGCTGGGCGCCGCTCGTCGCGAGTGGCGAGGGTCGCTACGTGGCGATCGCATCCGCCCACGCGCTCGTCGCCTCGCCCTTCAAGGCCGGCTACGTGGCCGCGAAGCACGGCGTGATGGGGCTCGTGAAGACGCTTGCGCTCGAGGGCGCGACGCAGGGCGTCACGGCGAGCGCGGTCTGCCCGGCGTTCGTCCGCACGCCGCTCGTCGAGAGTCAGATCGCCGCCCAGGCGAAGGCCCACGGGATGTCCGAGGACCGCGTGCTCGAGGATGTGATCCTCGCGCCGCACGCGGTCAAGCGCCTGATCGAGCCGGAGGAGGTCGCCGGCGTCGTCTCGTTCCTGGTGAGCCCGGCCGGCAGCGCGTTCACCGGCGCCCCGGTCACGCTCGACCAGGGCTGGACCGCTCGCTGACCGCTGCGCGCGGGCGGTCGGCACCCGCTCGGCCACTTCGGCGTCGGTG
>JACCXP010000086.1 GCA_013696905.1 Thermoleophilaceae bacterium | reverse complement strand
AGCAGGGGCTGATCCTCGCGCCCGGCAACCCGCGTCAGGTGGACGACGTCGCGGCGCTCGACGGCCTGCGCGTCGCACGCCGCCCGGTCGGCACGGGCACCCGCACGCTGCTCGACCGGCTGCTGCTCGACGCCGGCGTGACCCCAGAGTCAGTCGTCGGGCCGCAGGTCGAGCTGCACCTCGACGTCGCGCTCGCCGTCGCCACCGGCGAGGCCGATACCGGCCTCGGCCTGCGCAGCGCGGCCGCTGCGCTCGGGCTCGACTTCGTGCCCGTCGCCTCGGAGCCCTTCGAGGTCGCCACCACCGAGCGCGAGGCGGGCGGGGTGCAGCCGCTCCTGAGCCTGCTCGCCGACCCGACCGTCCGCGCCCGGATCGAGGACCTCGGCGGGCACGACCTCGCGGGCGCGGGCGAGGTGCTCGAGCTGAGCTGATCAACCCGCGACGAGCCAGCGTCCGCCGCGGCGCTCGAGCGCGAGTGGACGCTCCCCGTCTCCGAGCGGCCCAAGCGTTGCGCGCTCCCCGCGCACCTGAACCGTCGAACCGTCGAGCTGGCGCCGGATCCGATCGAGCTCCCCGGGCGCGAGCGCGCCACCCTCCGTAAGAACGCGCTCACACGAGCCCCCGCGCTCGTCTCGCAGCTCGGAGCGCGCGGCGTCGGTCATCAGCCGGCACGCGCTCCCCCACTCCTGAGCCCGCAGCGCGTCGACGTAGGCGCGACCGGCTTGGCGCACAGCATCCGCCTCGGCGGGCTCGCGCGGCGGGCTCTCGTTGCATGCGGCCAGGGCGAGGCACGCGAGGAGGGTCGTCCTGTGCACGCGTCGAGACTATGGCGAGCTCGTGCTCAGGTCAGGCAGCGGCGACGCCGATAGCAGGTGGCAGGGGATTGCCCCTGTTCGACATTCCGAGACCGGAGCGAAGCGTTTGCTCGAGACTGGCACGATCCTCGCCGGCTACCGCATCGACGCCCTGTTGGGAAAGGGCGGCATGGGCGCGGTCTACATCGCCACCCAGCTGTCGCTCAACCGCACCGTCGCCCTCAAGGTGCTCGCCTCGCACCTGAGCGAGGACGCCACCTTCCGCGAGCGCTTTCGCCGCGAGGGGCTCGTCCAGGCGGCGCTCGACCACCCGCACATCGTCCCCATACACGAGGCGGGCGAGACCGACCACGGGCTCTTCCTGGCCATGCGCCTGATCCGAGGGCGCGACCTCAAAGCTCGCATCGTCGCCGGCGAGATCGACCCCGAGCGCACGCTGCGGGTGCTGGAGCCAGTGGCCCGCGCCATCGACGCCGCGCACCAGGCGGGGCTCGTGCATCGCGACATCAAGCCCCAGAACGTCCTCGTCGGTGCGGACGATCACGCTTACCTCGCCGACTTCGGGCTCGGGCGCGTGGGAGGTGATGCCGGCCTGACGCGGACCGGCGAGCTCGTCGGCACGCTCGACTACGTCGCCCCCGAGCAGGTGACCGGCAAGCCGGCGACCGGGCGCAGCGACATCTACGCCTTTGCGGCCGTGCTCTACGAGTGCCTCACCGGCGCGGTCCCCTACCCGCGCGACTCGGACGCGGCGATCCTCTACGCGCATGTGTCGGACCCCGCCCCGGTCGTCAGCGCGCAAAGGCCGGAGCTCCCCGCCGCGCTCAATGCCGTGATCGCCCGCGCGATGGCGAAGAAGCCGGGCAAGCGCCACCCCTCCGCGGCGGCGCTGATGCAGGAGGCGGAGGCCGCGTTGCTCGAGGCGGGGCCGATCGGCGCTCCGGCGGGCGCCCGGCGCGCGGGGGCAGCCACCACCACGGCACACGCGGTGCCCGGGCTCGCGCTCCTCGCCGAGGCCGATCCGCCCGCCGGCCGTGCCTGCCCAAGCTGCGGGCAGAAGTCCGCCACCGACGGTCGCTTCTGCCCCCACTGCGGGTCAGAGCTCGAGCCCGAGACCGGCGCTTTCCCAGGCTTCGGCAGCGACGACTTCACCTGCCTCGCCGACCCCTTCCGCCGACCGGAGCGCGCCGGGCGCCTCGAGGAGCGCGTGCGAGCGCTGTGGGCGGCGCTCGCGGAGGAGCTGCCCGAGGACGACGCGCACGAGCTCGCAGGCGTAGAGGTCGATGGGCTCGAGCCGGGCGACGACTGGCTTCGCTCGGCCCCCGAGCGCCCGCCCGGGCAGCTGGGGCTGGCGCTCGCGATGACCGACCGCGAGCTTCAGCTCTGCGTCGAGGGCACGGACAGGCATCAGTCGGAGGCCTTTCTGGCGTGGCTCTCGGACGACGAGCACGCGGAGGCGCTCGACGAGCTGAGCGGCTATCGCCTCGTCGTTTGGAGGCCTGGACGGGCGCAGCACGGAGCGGAGCGGACACCTTTCGCCACGAGTGGCCGGCCGCGCGTCTTCGATCGCGAGGCCGCTCTGGTGGACGGGGCTGCGCGCGCCGAGCTGCTCGGGCTGATGACCGGGATGGAGCAGCTGACGGGGATGAGCGACCTGTGGTGGCGACCCCCGTTCGCGCTCGGCACGACGCTCGCCGCCGAGGAGGCCGTGCGCCTGGGAGCGGAGCTCGTGGCGGAGGTCGCCACCGAGCTGCGCCGCCTGCTGGCGCTAGCGCGCGACATGGAGGCGGCCGGCGCCCGCGTTGCGCTCGCCGCGAGCTGACGAACAGATGTGGCTGAAGCTGCATCCCGACACAAGCGAAGGCCAGGCCGAGCGCGTGCACGTGGCGGGGGAGCGGTTCGTGATCGGCCGTGACGAGGATTGCGACCTGGTCCTCGCCGATGACCCGAAGGTCTCACGCCGGCACGCCTACCTCAAGGCTCGCCCCGATGGAAGGGCGACGCTCCACGACCTCGGCTCGAGCAACGGGACGTGGGTCGACGGGCGTCCGGTCAAGTCGGCCCTACTCGCCGGCGGCGAGCGCCTGTTGGTCGGCGACACCGAGCTCGTCCCGGAGCGGGCGGCGGCGCCTACGCCTGTCGTGCCCGCGCCCGAGGATGGCTCGCTCGTGCGGCGCGGCCAGTCGGCCGTTGCGCGCGCGCTGCTGCAGCGCTCGGTGCGACGGGCCACCGCACTCGGCATCGCCGCCGTGGCGATCGCCGCGGGAGGATCCCTGCTCTTCGTGTCAGGGGTGCTCGAACGCTCCTCGACCGAGGAGATCGTGCGCGCGGTCGCGCCCTCCACTGTGCTGATCGAGGCGCGCCGCGGCGAGGAGCAGGCGGGCAATGGAAGCGGCTGGGTGCTCGACGCGCGGGAGGGGCTCGTGGTCACGAACGCCCACGTCGTCAACTCGGGTACCGGCTTCAAGGTCGGGGTCGGCGGCGACCTGCGCGATGCGCGCATCGTGGGGGTTGCTCCGTGCGACGACCTCGCGGTCCTGCGTGTCGACGACGCCTCCGGGCTGCAGGCGCTCGCGCTGGGGTCACAGTCGGAGCTCGAGCTCGGCGAGCCCGTGGTGGCCGTCGGGTTCCCGGGGAGCGCCTCGCTCTCCAGCAAGCTGACCTCGACGACCGGCGTCGTGTCGGTCGTTCGCAGCACGTACCGAGAGCCCGCGCTCGACGTGCCGGTCTACCCGAACGTCGTCCAGACCGACGCCGCGATCAACCCGGGCTCCTCCGGCGGCCCGCTCGTCAACGGCGACGGCGAGCTCGTCGGCGTCAACTCGGCCGGGCGCACGAAGTCGGCCGAGGGGCGGATCATCCAGGGTCAGAGCTACGCGGTCGGAGTCGACCGCGTCAAGGAAGTCGCCGCCGTGCTGCGCACGGGCCGCTCGATCGGCTGGGCGGGCATGAGCTTCGAGTACCCGAGCGCCGAGGGCGGCGCTCCCGCGGGCCTGCTCGTGAGCGCCGCCGTCGCCGGCAGCGCAGCCGAGCGCGCGGGCTTCGGGTCGAAGCCGCTGACCGTGACCGCTGTCGAGGGCACGCCGGTCGACCGCAGCCTGGCGAGCTGGTGCGACGCGGTACGCGGGGTGCGCAGCGGCGAGTGGGCGAAAGTCAGCGTGACCGACGCCGACGGGCGCGCGAGCCGGGAGCTGCGCGTGCGCTTCGAGTAACCGCCCGCCCCCGCGCCCCGGCCGACATCGCGACCGAAGCGAAGCCGCGCCGGGCGGGCGACTGCGGGATAGGGCTAGAGACGGCCGCCGAAGGCGGTGTTGTACGTCGCGCCCGAGCTCGAGCCCGACGGGATGCCCAAGGCGATGCCCACACCCACCTGGCGGAAGCTGCTGCGCAGGATGTTGGCCTTGTGGCCCGGGCTCGCCATCCAGGCCTGGACGATCTTGGCCGGCGTCGCGAGGCTGCCCGAGCCCCAGGCGATGTTCTCGCCGACGATCCAGCGCCCCTGGCGTGGGATCCAGCCGGCCGCCCGGATCCGAGCCGCGGGGCTCGAGCCCGATGCCGAGCGATGCGCGAAGTAGCGCCTGACCACCATGTCGCGGCTGTGGCCAACCGCCGCGACCCGAAGGCGTGCGTTGGCCTTCAGCGGGCCAAGCCCGCGCGCGCGGCGCTCGGCGTTCAGGAGGCAGCGGATCGGCGCCTCGAGCTGCCCCAGATTGCTTGCGTTCGGCTCGAGCGATGCGTTCTGGCAAGCGCTCGAGCGACTGCCGAGGCCAACGGCCGGGGGCAGCTCGTCGAGCTCGTCGGTCGACGGGGCGCCCTCGACGAGGCCCTCCCGGTCGGGAGCCGCCTCGCGATCGAAGAGGCCGTCGCGATCGCCGCTTGGAGCGTTGGTGGCGAGCAGCGGATCACCGATGCGCGTCGCCTCACGCAGCGCCTGCTCGGACTCGGTCTTGGCTCGGTCGCGCTCCTGGGTGGCGCGCTCGTCCCCTCCGCAGCCGGCAAATGCAGCGGTCATACAGGTCACGGCGGCGAGGGCAAGGCTGCGCCCACGGGCGGTGGTTGCATCGCGTCCCACGCGCTCTTTATCGAAGTCTCAGGCCCAGCCTTTAGCCCCGGACCGTCGCGGACGAGATCTTTCAGGGCCGTCTAGGTGGTCTGGCACTCTCTGAAGAGTGAGCCGGAGCCGCTTTCGCCGCTATCTGCTGGTTTTCGGCCTGCTCGTGGCGGCCGTCGGCGCCGGCGTGCTCGCCGCGCGCCTGTCGACCTCCGGGTCGTCCGCGCCGGGTGCCGACGCCCCGCGGTCGGGCGCCGGCGAGGTCGTCTGGGCCGTCGGAGACGGGCCTGACGGCGATCCCGAGCCGAACGCCGTCGCCAACCTGATCAAGAGCCGACCCATCGATCGCCTGCTGTACCTGGGCGACGTCTACGAGGACGGCACGCGGCGCGAGTACAGCGAGTACTACGCCCGCGCCTACGGCGAGCTCGACCGTGTCACGTCGCCGACCCCAGGCAACCACGAGTGGGGCAAGCGCGAGGAGGGGTACGACCCGTACTGGGAGCGCAGCGGCATCGAGACCGAACCGCACTACTACTCGTTCGAGCTGGCGGGCTGGCAGCTCTTGAGCCTGAACTCGGAGAGCGATTTGTCGCCCGACGGCGACCAGGTGCGCTGGCTGCGCGACCAGGTGAGCGCCGAGGGCACCTGCCGGATCGCCTTCTGGCACCGCCCGCGCTACAGCGCCGGAGACAACCACGGCGACGACGAGGAGCTCGCGCCGCTGTGGGACAGCCTGGTCGGGCGCGCGAGCATCGTGCTGACGGCCCACGATCACAACATGCAACGGCTCGAGCCTCGCGACGGCATGACGGCCTTCGTGTCCGGCGCGGGCGGCGCGAGTCACTACCCGATCAAGCCGGACTACGACGGACTGGCGTTCTCGAACGCCACCGACGACGGCGCGCTGCGGCTCCTGCTGCGCCCCGGCAGCGCCTCCTTCGCGTTCATCGCGACCGACGGGCGCACGCTCGACTCGGGCACGATCCCGTGCCGTCGTTAAGCGGTGGTTGACAGGTAACCGTAAGGTTACGTATGCTGCGCGGCATGGACGCGGTGTTCAGGGCGATCGCAGACCCGACGCGACGGAGCCTCCTCGACGAGCTGTTCAAGCAGGACGGTCAAACGCTCAGCGCGCTCGAGCGGCGGCTGCCGATGACGCGGATCGGCGTGATGAAGCACCTGCGGCTGCTCGAGGAGGCGGGCCTGGTGACGACCAGGCGGCGCGGGCGCGAGAAGCTGCACTTCCTGAACCCGGTCCCGATCCGGCTCGTCCACGACAGGTGGGTGAGCAAATACGCCGAGCCCTGGGCGGCGACGCTCAGCGAGCTCAAGCAGCAACTGGAGGAGGCAACGATGGAGAAGGTGTTCGAGGTCTACATCAAGACGACGCCTGAACGGCTGTGGGAGGCGATCACCGACGGCGAGATGAGGGGGAAGTACTCGTTCGGGGTGCGAGTCACATCCGACTTCACGCCCGGCTCCCGCTATGAGCAGTCGCACCCGGCTGGCGGGATCCTCGGCGAGGGCGAGAACCTCGAGGTCGACCCGCCGCGGCGGCTCGTCCAGAGCATGGTCGCCCTTTGGAGCGACGACGTGAAGAGCGAGGGGCGGTCGCGCGTCACCTGGGAGATCGAGCCGGTCGGCACCTCGTGCCGGCTGACCGTCACCCACGACGAGCTGCGCGAGGGCGCAAACGACGAGCTCTACGGCGGCTGGCCGATGATCCTCTCCGGCCTGAAGACGCTGCTGGAGACGGGCGAGCTGCTCGAGACCCCCGGCTCTCAGATGTACTCCGAGCCG
>JACCXP010000060.1 GCA_013696905.1 Thermoleophilaceae bacterium | reverse complement strand
CGGCGGCCAGCTCGCGGGCGACCGCCTCGGCGTCGTAGGGAACTCGCTCGATCGAGACTTGGACCGCGCCGGCCTCGTCGTGCTCGAGCAGCGCGAACGCCGCCCGCGGGTCGCCGTCCTTCGGCTTGCCGACCGAGCCGCAGTTGACGAACAGGACGCCGCCGTACTCGTGCACCCAAGGCTTATGGGTGTGGCCGAACACCAGCACGTCGCAATCGGCCGCTGCCGCGATCCGCTCGAACGTGCGCGCCGGCTTGTCCTCGAAGAGGTACTCGTTGACCTTGCGCGGCGAGCCATGCACCAGCCGCACGCGCCGCTCGCCGAGGTCGAAGCGCAGGTCGAAGGGCAGTGTGCGCATGAAGCCCTTGGAGGCCGCGTCGGTGTGCGCGAGCGTCCAGTCGACCGATCGCTGTCCCAGCTCGCGGTCCTGCTGGGTGACGTAGGCGCAGCCGCAGTCCTCGAGGTCGCGCGCGATCGAGTGGTCGTAGTTGCCGTAGATCGTGGGGATCGCCCGCTCCTCGATCAGCGCACAGACCTCGTTTGGGTGAGGGCCGTACCCGACCAGGTCGCCGCCGCAGTAGAGCGCGTCGACCCCGATCGCCTCGATCGCGTCGAGGGCAGCCCGGAGAGCGGTCACGTTGGCGTGGATGTCGGTGATGACGGCTACGCGCCCGGAGCCGTCTGGGCGGGCTCGGCTCATTCGTCGATCGGCTGTGGCTCGAACCGGTAGCCGAGGCCGTGATGGGTGTGGATATAGCGCCAGGCAGGCGCCGCCGCGCCGAGCTTGATGCGCAGCTTGCGCACGTAGACGTCGACCGACCGGTCGCGAGCATGGAAGCGCGGCGATTTCCATGCGAGCCCGTGTATGAGCTCCTTGGAGAGCAGCTCCCCCGGGCTGGAGGCGAGCACGTGGAGGACCTCGAACTCGCGTCGGGTGAAGTCGACGCGCGCGCCGCTGACGAAGACCTGGAAGTCCGGCCAGAGCTGCAGGTTGGCCAGCCGAAGCGGAAGCACTGCGCCTTCGGATTCGGCCTTGCCGCGTCGAGGCCCGTTCTGTGCCGGGCGCGCGGTGCGCACTCGGGAGGGTGCATTCGCACTCACGCGCGCAGAGTATCGATTGACAGTGATCGCTTCAATCGATATACATAGATCGATGGCGGTCGATCTGCAGCTCTCCCCGAAGCAGAAGCGCGGCGCCGGCGAGCCGTGCTGCGAGCCAGTCGTGTATCCCGATGTCGCTCGCCAGCAGGCCGAGCGGATGGCTGCGGTCGCCAAGGCGCTCGGCGACCCGATTCGCCTGCAGCTCGTGGACGTGTTGCGAAAGCACGCCGGCAAGGTGTGCGTGTGCGAGCTGACGCCGCTGTTCGACGTCGGGCAGCCGACCGTGTCCCATCACCTCAAGGTCCTGCGCCGTGCCGGGATCGTCGACTCGGAGCGCCAGGGGCTGTGGGCCTACTACTACGTCCACCCGGACGCACTGGAGGAGTTCCAACATTGGCTGATCCGCTGACGGCTGTCGATATTCGAGAGGCGGTGCGCGAGCGCTACGCCGCGGCCGCCGAGCAGGCGACGGGCGGCGCGGACGCGAGCTGCTGCGCCCCCGGCGAGGACTCGTGCGGTGGCACGAGCGCCCTGGCGGAGGAGCAGCGAGAGGTCTTCGGCGCCGCCCTCTACGGCGCGGACGAGCGCGAGGCGCTGCCCGAGACGGCCCAGCTCGCCTCGCTCGGCTGCGGCAACCCGACCGCGGTAGCCGAGCTCCGGGAGGGCGAGAGGGTGCTCGACCTCGGCTCAGGCGGCGGCATCGACGTCCTGCTGTCGGCCCGCCGCGTCGGGCCGGGAGGCTTCGCCTACGGGCTCGACATGACCGATGAGATGCTCGCCCTCGCCCGCCGCAACGCCGAGGAGGCCGGCGCAGAGAACGTCGAGTTCCTTCGCGGCCGCATCGAGGCGATCCCGCTGCCGGACGCCTCCGTCGACGTCGTGATCTCGAACTGCGTCGTCAACCTCTCGGCCGACAAGGCCCGGGTCCTGCGCGAGGTCGGGCGGGTGCTGCGCCCTGGCGGCCGGGTGGGGATCAGCGACGTCGTGGCCGACCACGACATGGACGAGGCGACGCGCCGAGACATGCAGGCCTTCACGGGCTGCATTGCCGGTGCGCTGACCCGCGAGGAGTACGAGGCCGGCCTGCGGGCAGCCGGCCTCGTCGACGTCGACGTGCGTGAGACGCACCGAGTTCACCAGCACGCCGGCTCGGCGATCGTCCGCGCCCGAAAGCCTGAGCTTGAGGCCGGTTCCTGCTGCGCCCCCCTCGAGCAGGAGGCCTGCTGTGAGCCCGCCGCCAAGGCGGAGTGCTGCGGCGACGCGGCGAGCGGCTCGAGCTGCGGCTGCCACTGAACGGCGGGCGGGCCGAAGCGCGCCTCGGCGCTCACTTGTCGGCAGAGCAGCACGCGTCCTTGCAGTCGTCTTCACTCAAGCCGGCGAGTGGATCAGACGTGCACGCGCACCCCTCGCCGCTCCACGCCTCGCGGCCTTCCTTGACGGCGACGGTGGCGATGAGCAGGCCGACGGCGGGGTCTAGCCACCAGGCACCGAACAGCGTGTTGCCCAGCAGGCCGATCAGGAGCGCTCCGGCCAGGTAGGCACAGAGCATGTTCTGGCGGCCCTCGCCCTTGGTCGCCGCGGAGCCGATCTGGTCGGCGATGCGCTGCTTGGCGATGCCCAGGTACGGCATGACGACCACGCTGCTCGCGCTCAAGGCGATGCCCACGAAGCTCGTCTCCGGACGCTCCCCTTCGACCAGCGCCTGAACCGACTCGAAGCCGACGTAGGGTGCGAGCAGGAAGAATTGGACGGCCACGAGCCTCTGGGCGCGCTGCTCGGCAGCCTGGGAGAACATGCGCGCCCCGGTGAACCGCCACACGATGATGGCGCTCGCGAAGCCCTCGATGGCGGAGTCGATGCCGAAGCCGATGAGGGCGACCGAGCCGGCGAGGATGCCGGCCGTGATGGCGACCGTGCCCTCAAGCGTCATGTAGGCCAGGCTCGCCCAGGACAGCAGCTTCACGCGCGTCGCCAGCCGCCGGTAGGTCTCGCGGTCGACAGAAGCGGCGGCGCGCGGCAGCGGCGCGGTGACCGGCGACGCGCTCATAGGGCAACCTCGGCTCCGGCGCCCACGGCGGCGAGCAACGCCCGGCCGGCATCGGTGACCGCATACATCACCATCTTTCCTTGGCGCCGACTGGCGACCAGGCCCGCGCCGCGCAGGGCGCGCAGATGGTGGGAGACGAGGTTCTCGGACCGCTCCGCGACCCACGCCAGGTCGCACACGCACAGCTCGTCGGTCTCGGCGAGCGCGGCGGCGAGGATCAGACGGGTTGGGTCGGACAGCGCCTTGGCACGTTCAGCCGGCGCGCGCGCGTGTTCCTCGCTGAGCCGGGTGGCGCGCAGGGCCTCGGCCTTGGGAAGATCGAGGCACAGAAGGTCACAACGGTCGCTGGACATAGCGGCATCGTAGCCACATCTCAACCGACGTAGAGACGAGCTGCACCCACGACGGCGTTCAACGCTCGCTGAACGACACCTCGCGCCGCGGCTCGACCGACCACCGACCCTTGCGCCAGCGCACGCGAGTCCCGTCCGCGAGGCGGGCGGATGAGCGCCCCAGGGGCGGCTCACCCCACAGCGTCGCCTCGAGTGGGCGCTCGCGCTCGTCGGCGTCGCCGAGCCCGGCCGCGACATGCTCGGCCGGGTAGGTGACGAGGATCGAGCCCGAGCGCACCCATACGGGGATGCGCTCGAGCGGCGCCCTGGCGGTCACCTCGTCGCCGCCGTAGGCTCGCTCTCCGGTCCAGAAGTCGATCCACTCCCCGCGCGGGAGCGCGACGACGCGCTCACCGGCGCCGTGCTCGAGCACCGGTGCCACCCACAGCGCCGGTCCGTAGCCGTAGGCGTCGGCCACCGAGAACCCGCGCCGATCGCTCGGGTCGATCAGGCACAGCGGGCGCATGATCGGCAGCCCGCTGCGTGCCGCGGTGGCCGCGGCGGCGCGCACGTAGGGCACGAGCCGCTCGTGCAGCAGCACGTACTCGCGATAGAGGTCGAGCGTCTCGTGGTCGTAGGTCCAGGCTTCCTGGCGAAAGCGGCCGTGGGCGTGGAAGAGGGGGCTGAAGCAGCCGAACTGCACCCAGCGGATCAGCAGCTCCTTGGGGCAGCGCTCCACCAGCCGGCGGCCGATGTAGCCGCCGACGTCGTGTGACCAGTTCGAGTAGCCGCTCGCCGCGGCGGTCAGGGAGGCGGCCACGAGCGCGCGCAGCGACCAGAAGTCCGACGCCTGGTCGCCGCCCCAAGTGAATCCCTGAGCCTGAGTCCCCGACCATCCCGAGCGGGCGAAGAGCACGCCCTGTCCGGGGTGGACCTCGTCGAGCGCGCGTTGCATCGAGCGCCGGTAGAGCTCGGGATAGGCCCACGCCGCCCGCGCTCCGGTGCGACCGTCGGCGAAGCGCACGTCCGGCGGGAAGTAGAAGCCCTCGGCGCCGTCGGCCTTGATGCCCTCGACCCCGAGCTCGAGCACCGGCCGGGCCAGCTCGCGCCACCAGCACTCGGCCGCCGCGGACGTGAAGTCGACCGGTGATCCCGTCCCCATCCACCAGCGTTGCACGAACGGCTCCCCGCTCGGCTCCTTGACGAAGTGGCCCGCCGCCGCGGCCGGCTCGTAGTCGGGCGCGGGCTCACCGTAGCTGCGCTCCGACTCGCCGTCCGGGGGCTTCTGCCCGTACGCGGAGTCGAGGTTCATCCACGGGGCGACCCAGACGACCGTGCGCACGCCGGCCGCGCGCATGCCCCCGACCATGCCGGCGGCATCCGGGAACTGCCTCGGGTTGAAGCGCCAGGTGTTGTACTGCGTCGCCCACGGCGAGTCGATCACGACCGCGTCGAGCGGCAGCCGGTGGCGCTCATAGCCCTCGAAGTCTTCGAGCACGTCGTCCTGGTGCTGATAGATGTCGCGACTCTTCCAGTGGCCGTAGCCCCACTCGGCGAGCAGCGCCGGGAAGCCGGTCAGGCGGCAGTAGCGGCGCAGGCGCGCGGCAGGGGTCGGGTCGGTGAGCAGGTGCACGCGCAAGGCGCCCGCCGCCGCCCGGCAAGACGCCGCGATCCCCTCGCGCAGGTCGAACTCGGTCGCCGTGCCGGCGGTCTCGAGCCAGACGGCGTAGCCCGCGCTCGAGAGCGCCCAGGGGACGGGCAGGTAGTCGCCCATCGGGATGCCGCCGACGTCGAGCATGTCCGGCGGGCAGTCGGGCCCCGTGTAGGCGCGATCGGCGCCCAGGTGCATCCGGCGCCCGCTCTGGTCGAGCGCCGCCTGGTGGCGCGCGCCGAAGCCGGTCAGCTGCTCCTCGTGGGCTCGATCCCAGCCGACCGCGAGTCGCAGCGGCTCGGGCTCGGCCGAGAGCTCGAGCAGGACGCGCTCGTGCTCGACGGTCGCGTCAAGACGCAGCTCACGGCCGGTCGTCGTGCGGCCGCGCAGGCGCAGCTCGTCGGCTGCGGCGAGGACGACCTCGGCTCGCTCGAGCCGCTCGGGCGTGCCGAGCTGCTCGTGCACGATCACGCCTTCGGTCAGCTCGATCAACTGGTCGTGAGCACTGCCCGCCGTCGCCCATAGGGCGCCCCCCGACACCAGCATGCGTGTACCCCGCCGCACCGAGAAGGCGAGCGGGTCGAGGACGATCTCAAGGGCCAGCGGTCCGTGGGCGAGCGTCACGCCCGCCTCGGTGGATTCCGCGCGCACTGGTTGGAGCTTGCCGCCCAGAGCACCTCCCCTGTTGCGATTTGGTGAAGCCGCACGCCGGTGACGGCGCCGTTCACCAAGCGGACACACGGCGTTCTCAAGCACGTAACGAAAAGCCGCAAATTGCAGCCGAAACTGTATCTCGCAAGCGTCAAGCTGCCACAAGTGGGGAGCGCTAGATGCAGGTCACCGCAGGCAGCAGGGCCGACCTCCACTGTCACTCGACCGCTTCACGGGTGGGCAAGCTCGGGCTTCAGCGCTCGATCGGCCTGCCGGAGTGCGCCACGCCGCCCGTGGAGGTCTACGAGCTCGCCAAGCGGCGGGGGATGGACTTCGTGACGATCACCGACCACGACTCGATCGAGGGCGTGCTCGAGATCGCGGACCGCCCCGACGTGTTCATCTCCGAGGAGCTGACTGCGAGCTTCAAGGGCGAGCCCCAGGCCGTGCACGTGTTGTGCTACGGGATCACCTCGGGCGACCACGAGCGGCTGCAGGCGCTCTCAGGCGATGTCGAGGCCTGCGCCGCCTACATCCAGGAGCGCGAGATCGCGTGCGCGCTCGCGCACCCCTTCTTCGCCGTCGAGGCGCCGCTCACGGCGCGCCACCGTCGCCGCCTCGCCCAGCTCTTCCCGATCTGGGAGACCCGCAACGGCGCTCGTCCGCGTGAGCTGAACGCGCCGGCCGCGATCTACATCGAGACCCACGGCGGGACGGGGGTCGCGGGCTCAGACGACCACGCCGGCATCGACATCGGGCGCACCTGGACGCAGACGCCGGCCGCGAGCTCACCGGAGCAGTTCCTCGCTCGACTGCGAGCCGGCGAGGCGCTTGCGTGCGGGGACGAGGGAAGCCCGGCGAAGTGGGCACACTCCGCGATGGCGATCGCCGCCCGCGTACTTGCGCCCGGGGCGTCGGGGTCGGTCGACCCGTTCGCGGTGCTCGCGATCGCCGCCCGGGCCTCGGCCGGCGGGGAAGACGAGGGACTCGACTCGTCGGGCCCGGCGCTCACGAGCGAGGACGGCCGCTCGCTGCTCGAGGCGTGGATCGTCGCGATGGGCATAGACGCGCGTGGGCCCGACCTGATCGAGCTCTTCCAGGCCGAGGACTTCTCCCACGCCGACCTCTTCCGGCGCGCCCGCCACCTGCACGAGCGCGGCCTGCGCCGGGCGGTCAACCAGGCGCTCGCCGTCGCCGCCTCGAGCGGCGACCTGGGCGCGGCCGCCGCGGGCCTGTTCGAGGCGTGCGTGCCGGCGATCCCCTACGCCCCGCCGGTCGCCTTCATCGGGCGCGAGAAGGCGAGGCTCGTGGCGCGCGAGAACGAGCGCCCGCGGGTCGCTCTGGTGGCCGATGCGATCGGCGGCATGCACGGCGTGACGCACACGCTCGACCAGATCCGCGAGCGCGGCGTGCCGGGGTTCGAGGTCGAGGTGATCGGCACCGACCCGAGCGTCGACCGGCGCCTCGCGGCCGCCGCCGAGGTGGACATTCCCTTCTATCCCGGCCTCAAGGTGGGGATTCCGTCCCTCCCGGCGCTCGTGGAGACGCTGGCCGAGGGGCGCTACCAGGCGATCCACCTTTGCTCGCCCGGTCCATCCGGCGTCGCGGCCGCGGTGATCACCCGCGCGATGGGCACGCCGATCGTCGGCAGCTACCACACGGAGCTCGCAGCCTACGCCGGACTGCGCTCGGGCAATCCGGGCCTCGAGGCCCAGGCCGCGGCCTTCCTCGGCGCGTTCTACGCCCAGTGCCGCACGGTGCTCTCGCCGAGTCGCGCCGCCGACCAGTCGCTGCGCGATCTCGGCATCGAGCCCGAGCGGATCGCGCGCTGGGATCGTGGCGTCGACCTGACCCGCTTCGATCCCAGCCGCCGCGGCCGTGAGGCCGACCCGGCCGAGCTGCACGTGCTCTACGCCGGGCGCCTGACCGTGGAGAAGGGAGTCGACCTGCTCGTCGACTCGTTCGTCGCGGCCCGCGAGCGGGATCCGCGCCTGCGCCTCCTGCTCGCCGGTGGCGGGCCCGAGGAGACGGCGCTGCGCGAGCGCCTGGGCGATGCAGCCACGTTCCTCGGATGGCTCGAGGGCGACGAGCTGGCGCGCGCCTACGCGGATGCCGACATCTTCCTGTTCGCGAGTCGCACCGACACCTTCGGGCAGGTGATCCTCGAGGCGCAGGCGAGCGGCCTGCCGGTGGTCGCGGTCGACGAGGGCGGCCCGCGTGCCCTGATCGACGACGGCACGTCGGGACTCCTGCGGCGTGCGGACCCGGCGGCGCTCGCAGCGGCGGTGGTCGAGCTGGCCGCCTCGGCCGATCGCCGCGCGCGAATCGCGCTCGCCGCGCTGGCTCGAGTGCGGGCGCGCCCCTGGGACCGGTCGCTCGCGCAGCTCGGCGGCGCCTACCACGGCGCGATCGGCGCGGCCCTCGAGACGCGCCGTGCCGCTTAGCCCCACCCTCGCTCCGCTCGAGACGGTTCGGTCAGCCGGCTCGCGGCGCATCCGCCTCGACGACGGCGCCGAGACGACGGTGCACGTCGCCGTGCACGACCTGGCGAGCACCGAGCTGCGGGTGGTCGTGCTCGACCCGGTGGAGCGGCTCGCGACGTGGTGCCGCGGCGCGGGCGTCGAGGAGGCGCTCGTTGGCGGCTTCTTCGTGCGCCAGGGGGCGCTCCCGCTTGGAGAGGTTCGCTGCGCCGGCGCGCCCATCCCGTCGGTGCCCTTCGACGCGCCCTGGCATCGCCTGCGGTCGTGCATCCACGCCGGCGCGAGCGCGGTCACGCTCGCGACGAGGGCGGACCTGCCGGCCGAGCCCGGCGGCGACCTGCTGCAGGCCGGTCCGTTGCTCGTCAGCGAGGGCGAGACGCTGATCCGCTTGGGCGAGGATCCCGAGGGATTCTCGGCCGGCCGCCGTCAGTTCGACTCGGACATCACGGCCGGGCGCTACCCGCGCGCCGCGCTCGGCGTCGGCTCACGTAGCGCCTGGGCGGTCGTCTGCGACGGCCGCGCCGATTCTGAGGCGGGGCTCACGTTGGGCGAGCTCGCGGCGTTGATGCGCGCGCTCGGGGCGCGCGCTGCGATCAACCTCGACGGTGGAGGCTCGGCGTCGCTCGTCTCCGGCGGGCGGCTCGTCAACCGCCCGCGCGAGGAGCACGGCGTCGTGCTGCTCGAGGGCCGGCCGATCTCGACCGCGCTCGCCTTCCTGCCGCGCGGATAGATTGCTCGCCGCATGATCTGGCTGCTTCGTCACGGAGAGGCGGAGGACGGCTCGCCCGACGCCGAGCGCGCGCTGACGGCGAAGGGCCAGCGACAGGCGCGCGCCGCCGGCGCGGCGCTCGCGGCGATCGGCGCGCAGATCGAGCTCTGCCTCACGAGCCCGAAGGTGCGCGCCGCAGACACCGCTCGCCTTGCCTGCGAGGCGCTCGGGGTCGAGCCGGTCACAGAGCCCGCGCTCGGCGGCGGCCCGATCGACCCGAGCGCGCTGACCGCCGGGCTCGAGCAGGTCCTCCTCGTCGGTCACGACCCGGACCTCTCGATGGCCGTGCACACGCTCACGGGCGCGCAGGTACGGATGAAGAAGGGCGGCCTGGCCGGGATCGAGAACGGTGAGCTGATCGTGCTGCTGCGCCCGCGCGAGCTCGACCAGATCGCGGCCTCCTAGCTCCGCGCCGCGTCTGGCATCCTCAGTCGGCGTGCCCAGCGCCTGCATCGACGTCGGGAGCAACACCACTCGGCTGCTCGTCGCCGAGGTCGACGGGGCACTGCGCCCGCTGCTCAACCGGCGCGCGTTCACGCGCATCGGCAGCGCCAGTCAGGGCGGCGTCATCCCGGCCTGGAAGGTGCACGAGACGGCAGCGGCGGTCGCAGGCTACGCGGCGCTGGCGCGCGAGCACGGCTGCGGTCAGATCGTCGTCGTCGCGACCGCCGCCGTCCGTGAGGCGCGCAACCAGGCCGAGCTCGTAGGTGAGGTCGAGGCCGCGGCCGGGGTGGCGGTGCGCGTCCTCTCGGCCGTCGAGGAGGCGCGGCTCGCCTTTGCCGGCGCGACCAGCACGCTGAGCGGCGACCGGGACGAGCGGGTCGCGGTGGTCGACGTCGGTGGCGGCTCCACCGAGGTCGTTCTCGGCACCGTCTCAGGCGGCGCCACCTGGTCGACGTCGCTCGCGGTCGGCTCCGGGTCCCTTGCCGACAGCCTGCTGCGCTCAGACCCACCGACCGAGGCGGAGCTGCGCTCGCTCGGCGCGCGCGTATCCGAGGCGCTCGCCGGGCTCGCTCCTATATCGGCCCGACGCGCATTCGCCGCGGGCGGCAGCGCGACCTCGCTCGGACGCCTCGTCGGGCCAGAGCTCGGAGCGGCGCAGCTCGAGCAGGCCCGCCGGGTGCTTGCGGCACAGCCGGTCGATGCCCTGGCCGAGCGCTTCCGGCTCGACCCCGAACGCGTGCGCCTGCTGCGCGCCGGCGTGCCCCTGCTGGCCGCGCTCTCGAAGCGGATCGGCCTACCGCTCGAGATCGGCGCGGGGGGCCTTCGGGAGGGCGTGATCCTCGCCATGGAGGAGTAGGGTCTGCGCGGGGGAAGCCCTCCGCTGCCGACTTCATGGCCAAGGCACTCGACATCCCCGACCTCGACGCGGACACGGTCTTCCGCGACGCTGCGGCGCGTGCGGTCGAGGTTCGCACCGAGGAGCTCTTCGACCACGCGGAGGGCGTGCTCGATCTCGACGACATCGAGCGCGTGCACGACATGCGCGTCGCCTCGAGGCGCCTGCGCGCAGTGCTCGAGATCTTCGGCCCGTGCTTTCCGAAGCGCCAGCTCCGAAGCGCCCTCGCAGACGTCAAGCAGCTCGCCGACTCGCTCGGCGAGCGGCGCGACCCCGATGTCGCAGTCTCCTCGCTCGAGCAGATCGGCGCCGGCCTGACGAGCGACGACGCGCCGGGGCTCGACTCGCTGATCGCTGAGCTGAACAGCGAGCGCCGTGCGGCCAACGAGGACCTCGCCGCCACGCTCGAGGAGACACAGCGGTCCGGACTGCAGGTGCGCCTGATGGCGCTCGCGGCCGAGGCGCGCCGCACGTGAAGGCGCGCGCCGTCAAGGGCCTCGACTGCGACGGCACGCTCGCCGACAACGCCGAGCGGATCGTCCGCGTGCGCCTCGACGAGCTCCACCGCCTTGCCCCCGCCGCGCTCGACCCGTCGCAGTCGGAGGCGCTGCACGACATGCGGATCGCGGCCAAGCGCCTGCGCTACGCGCTCGAGGCGACGCTGCCTGCCTTCGGGCCGGGCGCAGCGCGGGGGATCGAGGTCGCAAAAGAGCTCCAGGGCACGCTCGGCGAGATCCACGACTGCGACGTGATGGTCGAAGTCGCCCACGCCCACGCCCGCGAGCTGCGTGCCGAGGACGGCGCCGCCGTGCGCGCGGCGCTCGACCCGCGCGCCGAGGACCTCGATCCGGGCCTGCTGCGCCTGGCTCCGAACCGCGCGCGCTATCGCGGCCTCGAGGCGCTCGTGACCTACCTGCGCGTGCGCCGCGACGTTCTCTTCGCCCAGTTCGCCGAGCAGTGGGCGGAGCTCGATCGCCAGGGCTTTCGCAAGGCGCTCGAGCGGGCCGTCTCCGAGCGTCCAGAGCCCGCCGAGCACCAGCCGGCGCAGTAGTCGCCCGCGCTAGCATCAGAGCCGGCAGCGACGAGGAGGGACGCCGTCATCCGCGATGATCGAGCGAGCTGCTGAGATACCGAGCCAGGCCGCGACGGCGCCCCCCGAGGAGCGCGACCTCGCCGATCCCGGCCTCTACTACAACCGCGAGCTGTCTTGGCTCGATTTCGACGAGCGAGTGCTGCAACTCGGCGAGGACGACAGCATCCCGCTGCTCGAACGGCTCAAGTTCCTGGCGATCTATGCCTCGAACCTGGACGAGTACTTCATGGTTCGCGTCGCCGGCCTGCACGATCAGGTCGACGCCGGCATCGACGCGCGCGGCCCCGACGGCCTGTCGCCGTCCGAGATCATCGACCTCGTGTCACGCCGCGTGCGGGCGCTTGGCGCCCGCCAGTCGAAGGCCTTCGAGCGCGAGCTGCGCCCGGCGCTCGCCGACGCCGGCATCCGCATCGTCACCTGCGAGGAGTGCAAGGAACCCGAGCTCGAGGCGATAGACCGCCGCTTTCGCGAGCAGATCTTCCCGGTGCTGACGCCGCTCGCGGTCGGTCCCGGGCGTCCCTTCCCCTACATATCGAACCTGTCGCTGTCGCTCGCCGTGTGGGTGCGCGACCCTGACTCAGGCGCGGAGAACTTCGCCCGCGTGAAGGTGCCGAAGGAGGTGCTGCCACGCTTCCTGACGATCGGCGGCGGCGTCTTCGTTCCGCTCGAGAACGTGATCGCGCGCAACCTCGATCGCCTCTTCCCGGGCATGGAGATCCTCCGCCACGACGTCTTCAGAGTCACGCGCGACGCGGACTTCACGATCTCCGACGAGGCCGACGACCTGCTGCGCGCGGTCGAGGACGAGCTGCGCCGGCGCCGCTTCGGCGAGGCCGTGCGGCTCGAGGTGGGCACGACGATGGACGCCGACATGCGCGCGCACCTGGTCGAGTGGCTCGACGTCGAGGATCGACAGGTCTACGACGTCGAGGGCCTGCTCGACCTCGCCGACGCTTGGCAGATCCACGGGATCGACGGCCACCCCGAGCTGCGCGACCGGCCCTTCGCCCCCATCTCCCTGCCCGAGCTCGCCGACGAGGACGGCGACCCGCTCGACATCTTCGCCGCGATCCGTGAGCGCGACCTGCTCGCACACCACCCCTACGACTCGTTCGCCACGAGCGTCGAGCGGCTGGTCGACCAGGCGGTGAGCGATCCCGACGTGCTCGCGATCAAGCTGACCGTGTACCGCACCTCCGACGACTCGGCGCTCGTGCCGTCGCTGATCAAGGCCGCCGAGCGAGGCAAGCAGGCGGTCTGCATGGTCGAGCTCAAGGCGCGCTTCGACGAGCGCCGAAACATCGGCTGGGCGCGCGCGCTCGAGGAGGCCGGCGCCCACGTCGTGCGCGGCCTGCCTGGCCTGAAGACGCACGTGAAGGCGCTCCTGATCGTGCGCCGCGAGGGCGACGGGGTGCGCCACTACGTCCAGATCGGCACGGGCAACTACAACGCGAAGACAGCTCGCCTGTACGAGGACTTCGGGCTCTTCAGCGCGCGCCGCGAGCTGACCGCCGACGTGGCCGACATGTTCAATGCGCTCACCGGCTACGCCCGCCCGCAGCGCTTCCGGAAGGTTCTCGACGCCCCCGCGCACATGCGCGGGCGCCTGCTCGAGGAGATCGAGGCCACGGTCGAGGCGCACCGCGCCGGCAAGCCGGCGCGGATCGTGATGAAGATGAACTCGCTCGTCGATCGCCGCTGTATCCGCGCGCTGTATGAGGCCTCGCGGGCGGGCGTCACGGTCGATCTCAACGTGCGCGGCATCTGCTGCCTGCGCCCGCGCGTCGAGGGCGTCAGCGAGAACATCCGTGTCGTCTCGATCGTGGGCCGCTTCCTCGAGCACTCGCGCATCTACGGCTTCCAGCGCGGCGAGGAGACCCGCTACTACATCGGCTCCGCGGATCTGATGCCGCGCAACCTCGACAACCGCGTCGAGCTGCTGGCGCCGGTCGAGGATCCGCACCTCAAGGCCGAGCTCGAGGACACGCTCGAGCGCTGCCTGGCCGACGACACATTCGCGTGGGAGCTCGACGAGGAGGGAGCGTGGACGCGCCGCGAGGGGCGCGAGCGCAGCGTCCACAACGAGCTGCTCGAGCGAGCGCTGGCGCGGGTCAAGTCAGCCGACACGGTCGGCCCGAGCCGGCACGAGATGGATCAGATCGGCCCCAGAACGACATAGCTCCGGTGGGGAGCACCGGAGCCATGTCACAGCCACGAGGAGGGAGTCTCGTGTGACCTCATGGTTCTGGACGCGGCTCAAGCGGGTGTAAAAAAACGGGGAACCCGAGGCCGTGGGCCGCCCGGTCCGCAAACGGCCGTCCGCTAGGCTTCGAGCGTCCCGCGGGCGTAGTTCAGTTGGTTAGAACGCCGGCCTGTCACGCCGGAGGTCGCCGGTTCGAGTCCGGTCGCTCGCGTAGCTGCAAATGAGGGGTTTT
>JACCXP010000045.1 GCA_013696905.1 Thermoleophilaceae bacterium | reverse complement strand
GCCACGAGCTGCGCCGCCGGATCAACCGCTCGCTCGAGCAGGTCGTCGCGACGGCGCTCGCCGCGGCGTGGCCCGAGCTCGTGGTGGCGAGTGGCGGCGACTCGGCGCTCGCGATCTGCACGGCGCTCGGGGTCGAGGCGCTTGTCGTCGAGCGCGCGCTACCGGCGGGCGCGGTCGAGAGCACGACGTACGGGCGCCCCGATCCGCCGCTTCGACTCGTGACCAAGTCGGGTGGGTTCGGCGGGCCCGAAGCGCTTGCGGAGCTGTGCGGCGCGCTGCGCCGGGAGCCGGCGGGAAGCGGCGGGCGATGAGCGCACGGCCGCTCGTGGCAGTCACGATGGGCGATCCGGCCGGGGTCGGGCCCGAGGTAGCCCTCAAAGCACTGGCCGAGCCGGAGGTGCACGAGCTCTGCCGGCCCGTCGTCTTCGGATCCGCCGCGGTGATCGCGCGCGAGGCGGAGGCGCTCGGCCGCGAGCTCGAGATCGTGGTCGACTCGCCGCTCGAGCGCGACGACGCCTCGCCCGCACGAGTAGTCGTGCTCGAGACCGCCTCGGCCGAGGCGGTCGAGGCGCCGCGCGGAGAGGTCAGCCCGGCAGGCGGCGAGGCGGCCGTCAGCGCGGTGCGGGCCGCAACGGAGCTCGCCCTCGAGGGCCGCGTCCAGGCGCTCGCGACCGGCCCGCTCAACAAGGAGTCGATGCGCAAGGCCGGCTACCACTGGGCCGGGCACACAGAGCTGCTCGCCGACCTGTGCGGGGTCGACGAGGTCTCGATGCTCCTGATCGGCAAGCGGCTGCGCGTGGCTCACGTGACCACGCACGTGGCGATGGAGCGCGTGCCTGGGCTCGTGACGGAGGCACGGCTGCGATCGGTGACGCGGATAGCGCACGAGGCGGTCCGCCGCCTCGGCATCGAGGCGCCGCGGATCGGCGTCGCGGGGCTCAACCCCCACGCCGGCGAGGGCGGGATGTTCGGCGACGAGGAGCAGCGGGTGGTGGCGCCGACGATCGCCGCCATGCGCGCTGAGGGACTCGACGTGTCGGGGCCGGTCGCGGGGGACGCCGTGTTCATCGACATGGACCGCCGCTACGACATCGTCGTAGTGATGTACCACGACCAGGGGCACATCCCGATCAAGCTGCTCGAGCGCGACGACGCCGTCAACGTGACAGGAGGCCTGCCGATCGTGCGCACGTCCGTCGACCATGGCACGGCGTTCGACATCGCGGGCCAGGGGATCGCGAGCGAGCAGTCGATGATCGCGGCGCTGCGGATGGCGGCGCTGCTCGCCGGCGCGCGCCGGTAGCTTCGCCTAGAGCGGCGGCAGCCGCTCGAGCAGTTCGGCGAGCGCCGCGTAACGGCGGTCGCGCTCGATCAGCAGCCGGTCGCGCTCCTCGTCCGAGTAGTCGAAGAAGCCCCCGCCGCTCTTCGTGCCGGTCCGCCCGGCGTCCACGCGAGAGCCCAGATCGTCCTTCGCGTCCGTGGCGGCGAAGCGCTCCCCGAGACCGCCCTCGAGCGTCTCGAACACGCTCAGCTGGACGTCGAGGCCGGCCATGTCGAGGATCCGGAAGGGGCCGAAGAATGGCAGCCGGAAGCCGAAGCAGGAGCGCACCACCTCGTCGAGGTCCGCCGGCTCGACGAGCCCCTCGCGCACACAGGCGAGCGCCTCACGCAGGAGCGCGGACTGCAGCCGGTTGGCGACGAACCCGACCTCGTCGCCGACGACGGCCGGGCGCTTCCCGAGGCGCCGCAGGAGCTCCTGCGTGCGCTCGACCACCTCCGGCTCGGTCTCCTCGACAGGGATGATCTCGACGCCCGGCACCCACTCGGGCGGGTTGAACCAATGCATGCCGAGGAAGCGCCCGCGGCGCTCGATCGCGCCGCTGAGCTCCTTGATCGAGAACGAGGAGGTGTTGGACGTGATCACCGCCTCCGGGTCTGCCGCCGCCTCGATAGCGGGCAGGATCTCGAGCTTCAGCTCGAGCTGCTCGGGGACCGCCTCGATCACGAGCTCTGCGCCTTGCACCGCCGCGGCGACGTCATCGGCGCCCTCGACGCTCGCCGCACGCTCGATCGCCGCGGGCTCGAGCAAACGCGCCTCGACGTGGCCGCGGACCCGCTCGCCCAGTCGCTCGAGCGACTGGCGCGTGAGCTCGGAGCTCGCATCGCAGAGGCGCACCGTGAGCCCCGCGCCCGAGAGCAGCTCGGCGAAGCCGAGGCCCATCGTGCCGCCGCCGATCACCGCCACGATGCCGGGCCACGACGGCGAATCGGCGCTTTGGTCGATCCTCACGGCGCGACCATAACCGGGGCCGCCGGAGCGAGCAACGCTCTCGGTTATGGTGCAGTGGTGGACTACCGGTCGATGTTCGAGCTCGGAGGAAAGAGCGCGGTCGTGGCCGGGGCGGCGAGCGGGATCGGGCGCGCGAGCGCCGCCGGCCTCGCGGACTTCGGCGCGCACGTCGTCTGCGCCGACGTCGACGCCGAGGGCGTCGAGCGCACAGCGCGTGAGATCGTCGAGCGCGGCGGTCGCGCCGAGGCGATCGTCGTCGACATCGAGGATCCGGCGAGCGTGGAGCGGGCGGCCGGCCACATCGGCACGCCCGACATCCTCGTCACGACCCCGAGCAAGAACGTGCGCAAGCCGCTGCTCGAGATCAGCGACGACGAGTTCGACCAGGTCGTCTCGCTGAACCTGAAGGGGACGTTTCGCCTGATCAGGGCCTTCGCCGGCGGGATGGCCGAGCGCGGCTCGGGCAGCGTGATCGCCTTCGCGAGCTTCCGCGCGCTCGTGGTCGAGCCCGGGCAGTCGATCTACGCGGCCACCAAGGCGGGCACCGTGCAGATGCTGCGCGGCCTGGCCGCCGAGCTAGGGCCGCGCGGAGTGCGAGTCAACTCGATCGCGCCCGGCGCCGTGGAGACGCCGCTGACCGCCCAGATCAAGCAGCAGCCGGACTGGCACCGCGCCTACGCCGAGAAGAACGTGCTGCGTCGCTGGGCGGGTCCCGAGGAGATGGTCGGCGCGGTCGTGTTCCTGGCCTCCGAGGCCTCCTCCTATGTGACCGGCAGCCTGATGATGGTCGACGGCGGCTGGACGGCTGCCGACGGGCGCTTCGACCCGCCCCTGTAGCTCACAGCAGCGCGATCACGACGCCCACCACCAGCACGAGCGCCGTCGTGTACGCGGTCGCCGCGGCGGCGAGGCCGCGGTCGAGCCCGTACGTCGCCGCCACGGTCACGTGGCTCATGCCACAGCCCATCGCCGACAGCACGATGTAGGACGGCGGCACCTCGATCACCGCGTAGGAGAGCGCGACCATGATCGCCGGCGGCAGCGCCAGCTTGAGCCCGATCGCCCAGGCAAGCGCCGGATTGCGAAGCGGCGAGGGCAGGCGCTCGCCGCTTCCCGCCTCCGACGCGAGAATGACCCCGATCGCGAAGAAGGCCATCGGGATCGAGGCGAACACGAGCAGCTGCGATCCCCGCACCGCCCAGTCGGGCGCCAGCACGTCGGGGGCCAGGAAGCCGAGCACACTCGCGACGAGCACCGGGTTCTTCGCGAAGTAGACGAACACGCGCTCGCGCGGGGTGTCGGCCGCGGTGCCGAAGGCCGCGCCGATCGCGAAGCCGATCGTCACCAGCCAGACGACCGACACGAGCACGTCGAAGGCGACCGCGTTCGGCAGCTCGCCGAGACCGAACAGCGCGGCCACGAACGGCAGCCCGAGCGGGCCGGTGTTGGCGTGCGAGGCACCGAGCATCAACGCCCCGACGGTCGGGCGGGCGAGCTGCAGCAGATGGGTGCCGACGAGGAACGCCACGAGCAGGGTCGCCCCCTGGGCGACGTAGGCGAAGCCGATCCCCGCGCCGATCCGGACGGTCAGCTCGAGCGCCGCGATGTTGAAGAAGGCGATCACCGGCAGGAAGCCCCACAGCAACAGCGACAGCAAGACGCGGGCGAGCGGCTCGGCGCGGCCCACGAAGCGACGCTCCGCGGCCACGCCCGCGATGGTGGCCGCCCCGATGACGGCGGCGAGCGGAAACAAGGGCCCGGACTAGAAGGAGAGCCAGCCGCCGTCGACGGGCACGATCGACCCGTGCATGTACGAGCCGGCGTCCGAGGCGAGCAGCACCGCCGGCCCGGCGAGATCCTCAGCCGTGCCGAAGCGCGCGGCCGGGAGGCGCGCGAGCAGCGCGTCGCGGCGCTGCGGGTCCTCGCGGATCGCGGCGGTGACCTCGGTCTCGAAGTACGAGGGCGCGAGCGCGTTGACGTTGATGCCAAGCCCTGCCCACTCGTTCGCGAGCGACTTGGTCAGGCCGGCGATCGCGTGCTTCGTGGCGACGTAGGCCGGCACTAGGATGCCGCCGTCGTAGGAGAGCACCGAGGCGATGTTGATGATCTTGCCGCCGCCGCCCTGCTCGACGAACGTGCGCGCCGCCGCCTGGGCGAGGTAGAACGCGCTCGAGAGGTTGATCGCGACGACCGGGTCCCAGTCCTCCTGTGGATAGTCGATCGCCGGGGAGCGCCGGATGATCCCGGCGTTGTTGACGAGGATGTCGATCCGCCCCAGGCCGCGCACGCACTCCGCCACGACCTCGCGCGCCATCTCCGGGGTGCCCTGCGAGAGATCGGCCGAGAGCTGGTGGCAGCGCCGCCCGAGCGCTTCGACGCGCTCGGCGGTCTCGTCGACTGCGAGCACGTCGAGCGCCGCCACGTCCGCGCCGGCCTGCGCGAGGCCGACCGCGATCCCTTGTCCGAGCCCGCGCGTGGCGCCGGTGACGAGCGCCACGCGCTCGTCGAGGCGGAACGCGTCGAGGATCAAAAGCGCAGGTCCCGCGGCTCGATGCCCTCCTGCGTGCAGAAGGAGAGGTAGCGCTCGAGCTTCGAGAAGACGTCGTCCTGGTGGATCAGGTTGTCGTCGTCGTCGAGGTACTGGACCGAGCCCTCGAGGATGAAGAGGGTGATCATCTCCTCGGCGCCGTCGACCACGAGCGTGTGGATGTCGCCGGGCGGCTCGTAGACGAGCGTCCCCGGCCGCGCCACCCAGTCGCGCTCGAGGTAGCGCCAGGAGCCCTGGAGGCAGTAGCCGAGCACCTGCCCGCCGGTGTGGCGGTGGCGGTTGACGCGCCCTTCGCCCGTGACCTTGAGCAGGTTGATCCACTGCCCGCGCGTCAGGTCGAAGCGCAGTGGCTTGAACCAGACGTGCTCGCCCTGGGGCACCCACGGCAGCTCGTCGCTCTGGATCGCCTGGTCGGGCAGGCCCATCGCGGCGATCGCGCGGTCGACGCCCGTGATCATCGCACCAGCCCCACGGCGAAGCTCACCGCGAGCATGATCCCGAACACGAATAAGAAGACGACGAGCCTGGCCAACAGGCGGTTGAACATGCTGTATCCAGGCTAACTCAACCGCCGCTCAGCAGCTCGGGGACCCCCACGATCAGGTACCAGCCCGAGAAGAAGCCGTAGAAGAGGACCGCGAACGCCATCACGCCGAGGCGCCAGCCGCCGAGCTTGATCGCGTCGGGCAGCGCGCCACGGTTGAGCTGGATCAGCAGGATCGAGTAGACGAACATCACCATGCCGCTGAGCGACGCGGAGATGATCAGCAGCACCACCGGCTGGTCGGTGACGGTGAACATGATGATCGCACCCATCGTCAGCAGGGACCACACGACGATCGCGTAGATCTGGCTCTCGGACAGCCCCCTGTCAGGCAGGTAGAGCGTCTTGACGACGTCCGCGCACACGCGCGAGACGTAGTCGGCCACCCCGAGCGCCACCAGCAGCAGCGAGATGGTGCCGATCGCCCAGAAGACCGACTGGAACCAGGGGCCGATCGCCTGCGCCAGCTCCTCGCCCTGGGCCTTGACGAAGTCGAGGTTGGGGTCCTCGGCGATCGGGTTGACGCCGACCGTGGAGAACGCAAGCAGCGAGAACAGGAAGATCGACGAGACGCAGATCGCCCAGAACGAGACCAGCTGCTCGGTGTTTGCGACCTTCCACCAGCCGCGCCAGCGCTCCATGTTCGCCGGGTCGTCGGTCCGGATCATGTTCCCGACCGAGGGCTTGGCCTCCTCCTGGCCGGTGATCGGCGAGACGATCCGCGGGATGTACTGGCCCATGCCGAAGCCCTTGTCGCGGATCCAGTTGCTCTGCACGAGGTTGTTGACGCCGCCGGCGCCGGCAAAAGCGAGCGCGCCGAGCACGAGCGCGGGAGAGAGCGCGCCCGGCCCGACCGGCTCGGTGATGATCTTGGGCACCTCGGCCCACGCAGCGGGGCTGATCGCCGCCGCGACGGCCACGACCAGGAAGACGATCACGAGGCCGACCTTGGCGAACTCGGCCTTCTCCATCGCGTTGTACACGACCGGCGACAGTGTCAGCGTGATCCCGATCGCGATGATCGCGATCAACGCGATGTAGTTCGCGCTGTCCTCGCTGAAGCCGAACAGGAAGGTCATCGTGGTGGCCCCGCTCGTGACCCAGCCGGGCCAGATGTTGGGGCCGATCGCGGCGACCATCATGATCGCCCCCCACGGCTTCCAGAAGCGCGCGAAGCCGGTGATCGCGGTCTCTCCGGTGGCGAGCGTGTAGCGCTCGATCTCCATGTTCAGGAAGTACTGCATCGTGACGCCGATCAGCGCCGCCCACAGGAAGCCGACCCCGACCTGCGTCGTGATGTAGGGCCACAGGATGTACTCGCCCGAGCCGACCCCGAGCCCGGCCAGGATGACGCTCGGACCGAGCACCTTGAGCAGCGGCAGGGGCTCCGGCATGTCCTGATAGGGCATCGGCGGAAGGTTCTTGGTGGGCGGCTCGGGCGCGAAGTCGCCCTCGCCGCGGCTCGGCTGCGCTACTGCTCTGGCCATGTGGTCTTCTCTCCCCTGTCTTCAGTCACGATTTGTCCCCCGGTTGCTGCACCCGAGGCGGCGGAGCCTAGGCAGGGCCCCAGTGGGTGTCAAGCGACAAGTGCAAGCGAGCGTGCAAGGGCGGGGGCTCGCTATCTGAGAGGATCGCCGCGTGGCGGGCAGGCTCGAGGGACGGCGGGCGATCGTGACCGGCGGCGCTGCCGGCATCGGCCGCGCGATCGCCGAGCGCTACGCGCGCGAGGGCGCGCGCGTGCTCGTGGCAGACATCGACGGCGAGGCCGCCAGGCGCGTGGCGGCCTCGATCGACGCCGAGGCGGAGCGCGTCGACGTGACCGCCGCAGCCGAGATCGAGGCGCTGGTGGAGCATGCGGTGGATGCCTTCGGCGGCCTCGACGTGATGGTCAACAACGCGGGCATCGGCGTCGCGGCGACCGCCCCCGAGACGAGCGAGGACGACTGGCAGCGGGTGCTCGACGTCTGCCTCAAGGGGACCTTCCTCGGCATGAAGTACGCGATCCCGGCGATCCGGGAGGCGGGCGGCGGCTCGGTGATCAACATGTCCTCGGTCGCGGCGCTCGTGGGCGTGAAGGACCGCGCCGCCTACTGCGCGGCGAAGGGCGGTGTGCTCGCGCTCACGCGCGCGGCCGCGATCGACCACGTCGGCGAGGGAGTGCGGATCAACTGCATCGCGCCCGGCACGGTCGACACGCCGTGGATCGAGCGGATCACAGGCGGCTACGACGATCCCGCGCAGGCGCGCCGCGACATGGAGTCGCGCCAGCCGCACGGGCGCTTCGTGACCCCGGAGGAGATAGCGGCGATGGCGGTGTACCTGGCCTCGGACGAGGCCGGCTCGGTGATCGGCGGGGTGATGGTCGTCGACGGCGGGATGACCGCCCGATGAAGGTCACCGCGGTAGAGGCACGCGACGTGCGCTTCCCGACGTCGCGCACGCTCGCGGGCTCGGACGCGATGAACCCCGACCCCGACTACTCGCTCGCCTACGTCGTGCTGCGCACCGACGGCGACGCCGAGGGACACGGCTTCACCTTCACGATCGGGCGCGGCACCGAGATCTGCGTCGCGGCGGTCGAGGCGCTCGCGCCGCTCGTGGTCGGCCAGACGCTCGAGGGCTTCGCCGCGGACCCGGGCGGCTTCTGGCGCCACGTGACCGGCGACTCGCAGCTGCGCTGGCTCGGGCCGGAGAAAGGCGTGATCCACCTGGCGACGGCGGCGGTCGTCAACG
>JACCXP010000043.1 GCA_013696905.1 Thermoleophilaceae bacterium | reverse complement strand
TCTATCGGCGCCACGCGGCGCGCGCGACGGCGGGGATGCCGTCGTGCGTCGCGAAACAGGTGACCAGACCGATCAGGAATCGAGAAGCGCGGACCCCCGAGCCGCAGCTGGCGTGACCGCCATGGACGTCACCATTCACACGAGCTTCCTCCCGCACGACGACCCGGACGCATCCCTGGCCTTCTATCGCGACACCCTCGGCTTCGAGGTCCGCACTGATAATCCATCGGCCGTAGGTTCGAGTCCTACCCGGCCCACTGAATAGGCCCTGGTAAACGTCGATTTCGCACGATTGTCGCCGCGAGGCCGGTCGCCGTCGGACCCGCCGGACGTTCCAGTAGCAGGCCGGCTGAGCGGGAGGATCCGCGCGATCCTCGTCGACGAACGCCCACCATCGCCGCCTTTAGATCTGTCCCAGCACCGCCTGGCACAGCGGGGTGCGCGCATCGAGGAAGCCATCGATCACGGTGTAGTGGTTTTTTCCGGGCTGCATCAGCAGCTGGCCGCCGAGTCCGCCGGCGTGCCAGACACTCAGGTAGTCGTCGCTCTGACGGCGGAACTCGGGGCTCTCGATCTCCCCGTAGGAGACGATCAGGGGACCCGCCACGTCGATCAAGAACTCGACGTGAGCGCGCAGCGCGTCCACGTCCACGTCGCCGTGGCGGTCGAACGGCGTAAGCAGGCGGCGAGCATCGAGGCCACGTGAGAACCCTTGGGCCTCGCGAGATCCGCGCGATGGCGGCTTCAGCTCGCCCCTAAACGATGGACTCGATCGGACCTCTCGCCCTGGCCGTTGGGCGCCGCGGCGGTTCGCGGCCCCGATAGTTCCACGGTTTACCTAACCACCAGGCGTGCGGTCATGCCCGCCTGCTCGTGGCCACCCACGGGACAGAACAACTCGTAGACGCCGGGCTCGAGATCCGCCTCGACGCGCGACGTGCCGCCCTTGCCGACGGTCTCGCCGATCTCGTCGAGTCCCTGGCCGCGAACGCCGATCGCGTGAGGGATGTTCGACGGGTTGCGCATGTCGATCGAGGCTCGGCCGGCGGGCGTGCGGACCGCGCTGCGGTCGAATCGCAGCGAACCGTCTCCGGCGGCATCGAGGCGGAGCGGGCGCGCCGGCTCGCCGCTGGCACCGCAGGCAGCGACCACACAGGCGAGCCAGTACAGGCCGCCGAGTCGAGCCACCGCCAGGCCGCGGCGTCCGCAACGAAGGGTGGATGACGCAAACCGGGCCGTGGATTTAGGGTACATTGAGTTTTCCATGCAGGAGATCGAATTTGAATTTTAACCGCCGACAACTGTTAGGTGGGGGCGCGATCGCCGCCGCCGGAGCGCTGACCGCGCTTGATCCGCGCGGCGATCGGGCCGCGGCGCAGGATTCCTCGACCACGCACGCCGGGATGGGCACGCAGGGTCACGGTGGCGGGACGGCCGGCGCGACGATGCGCAAGGGCGCGACCGTCGACCATCGCGCCAACGGCTTCAACCCCACCGACCTCCTGCGCGACTTCGACGAGGGCCGCACGAGGCGCCTGGCGAGCGGGCGCATGCTGCGCGAGTGGGAGATCGTCGCGGCCGACAAGGAGATCGAGGTCGCGCCTGGGATCAAGTACCCCGCGTGGACCTTCAACGGCCGCGTGCCGGGTCCGACGCTGAGAGCGCGCGAGGGCGATCGAATGCGCGTGCGGTTCGTCAACGGCTCAGAGCATCCGCACACGATGCACTTCCACGGCATCCATCCAGCCGGGATGGACGGGGTGCCCGAGGTGGGACGGGGGGTGATCGGGTCCGGGGAGAGCTTCGTGTACGAGTTCGACGCCGAGCCGTTCGGCATGCACCTGTACCACTGCCACGTCGGCCCCCTGGCCGAGCACATCGCGCGCGGCATGTACGGCGCCTTCATCGTCGATCCGAGGCAGGGGCGTGCCGAGGCCGACGAGCTGGTGATGATGATGAACGGCTTCAACACGAACTTCGACGCCGAGGGCAACCAGGTCTACGCGGTCAACTCGATCGCCTTCCATCACGTCAACGAGCCTGTTCGGGTTCGCCGCGGCGAGCTGGTGCGGATCTATCTGGCGAACATCCTCGAGTACGACCCGATCAACTCCTTTCACCTGCACGGCAACTTCTTCGAGTTCTTTCCAACTGGGACGCGGCTTCAACCCGCCGACTTCACCGACACTGTCGCCATGGTCCAGGGCCAGCGCGGCATCCTCGAGGTGCGCTTCCCGAGCCGCGGCATGTTCATGTTCCACGCCCATAAGACCGAGTTCGCCGACCTCGGCTGGATGGGCTTCTTCGACGTCGCCTGATGGAAGCCGGCAGCCGTTCCCAGCCGCAGGTCGAGGGCCCCGCCGCATCGCGAAGGCGCGTGCCGGCATGGGCGCTCGGGGCAATTCCGCTCGTGCTCATCGTCGCGGCGCTCACAGCGCTGCTCACCGTCGGCGGCGATACGCTCGGCGAACGGCTCGGCCCGCCCGTGGAGGAGATTGCCGTCGAGCGCACGGTGCTACGCCCCGGCGAGATCGAGCTGACCGTGCGCAACACCGGACCCGACGCGGTGACCGTCGCGCAGATGTTCGTCAACGACACCTACGTCGACTACCGCACGACCGCCAACGAGATCGCTCGCGGGGGGAGCGAAACCTTCACGCTCGCGTACCCGTGGCAACGGGATTCGCCGTACCTGGTCACACTCGTCAGCGAGACCGGCGCGACGACGGAGCACGAGATCGGCGTAGCCGTGCAGACCCCGTCGGCGGACGCCGGGTTCTACGGGCTGATGGCGCTGCTCGGCGTGTACGTCGGGGTCATCCCGGTCATGCTCGGCATGCTGTTCCTGCCTTTCCTGCGCCGCGTGCGCGAGCATTGGGTGCGCTTCTTCATGGCCGTCACCATCGGTCTGCTCGGGTTCCTGGCCATCGATGCCTACGTCGAGGGCACCGCGATCGCCGAGTCGGGCACGGGCGCATTCGGCGGCACCGAGCTGCTGTTCATCGGCGCTGGTGCCGCCTACCTTGGCCTTGTCGCGCTCGATCGCTTCCTGCGCGCGCGCGGCGAGCGTGCCCGGGCAACCGGGGCGAGCGCGTTTCAGCTCTCACTCCTGATCGCGATCGGGATCGGCCTGCACAACCTCGGCGAGGGTCTCGCGATCGGCTCGGCGTACGCGATCGGCGAGCTCGCGCTCGGCGCCTTCCTGGTGTTCGGCTTCGCGCTGCACAACACCACGGAGGGGTTGGCCATCGTCGCGCCGCTCAGTGACCACAGGCGCCCGTCGCTGGCGCGCCTCGCGGCGCTTGGATCGATAGCCGGTGGTCCGGCGGTCCTCGGCGCCTTCGTCGGCGCCTCGGCCTACAACGCGGAGCTCGCCGCCCTCTTGATCGGAGTCGGGATCGGGGCCATCGTAGGAGTCATCGTGCAGATCGTGCCCGCGATCCGCGACGGCACCGG
>JACCXP010000421.1 GCA_013696905.1 Thermoleophilaceae bacterium | reverse complement strand
CGGCTACGGCGATCCGCGCGACGCGATCGAGTGGCCGTGGCAGCGCTGGGAGCAGGAGGCGCGTGAGCGCGGGCTGGGGGTCGCCGACCTCGTGGCCGAGGCACCGCCTCCCGATGACCCGAAGCGTTGCTAGGGGCAGCGCGCGAGTGCAACTGGGCTGGTAGCCACCTACCGCGCCCTCGCCCTTCACCGGCCTCAGTTGGCGAGCTCGCCACGGCGCTCAACGCCCGCGGCGTCGCCCTGCACAACCTCGCCTCGCTGCCGCACATCTCCGTCGCGGGCTCGATCGCGACCGCGACCCACGGCTCGGGCGCCACGAACGGAAACCTCGCGACGGCGGTAGCGGGGCTCGAGATCGTGACCTCGAGCGGCGAGCTCGTGACTGTGTCGAGAGGGGACCCAGACTTCGACGGACTGGTCGTCGGGCTCGGCGCGCTCGGCGCGGTCACGCGCGTCACACTCGACGTCGAGCCCGCCTACGAGGTCCGCCAGCGCGTCTTCGAGGGCCTCGGCTGGCTCGCGCTCTACGAGCACTTCGACGAGATCGTCTCGAGTGGCGACAGCGTCAGCGTGTTCACGCGCTGGGGCCAGGCGATCGATCAGGTCTGGGTCAAGAGCCGCGTGACCGGCGCGCCCGAGGAGCCCCGCCGCGAGCTCTTCGGCGCGACCGCTGCGACCGCGGAGCGCCACCCGATCCCGGGCCTCGACCCCGCGAGCTCAACGCCACAGCTCGGCGCCCCAGGGCTGTGGTCGGACCGGCTGCCGCACTTTCGCATCGGCTTCACGCCGAGCACGGGAGAGGAGATCCAGTCGGAGTACCTGGTGCCGCGCGCCAAGGCCGTCGCGGCGATCGAGGCCGTGCGAGGACTGGCTCGCACGATCCGACCGCTGCTGCTGGTGGGCGAGATCCGCGCGATCGCCGCCGACCGGCTCTGGATGAGCCCTCAGTACGGGCAGGACACGATCGGGATCCACTTCACCTGGAAGCGCGAGCACGACGCCGTCTCGCGGGCGCTCGGCGAGCTCGAGGCCGCGCTGGCCCCGTTCGACGCGCGCCCGCACTGGGGCAAGCTGTTCATCGCGGAGGCCGACGCGATCGCGCCGCTCTACGAGCGCCTGCCCGACTTCCGGTCTCTCGTAGAGCGGTACGACCCGCGCGGCGCGTTTCGCAACGCCTGGCTCGAGCATCGAATGCTCGGCAGCCTGTAGCGACGGTGCGTCCGCCGTGCGCCTACCGGGTCGTCTTGTTCTTGCGCTTGCCGGCCGCTGCGGGCTCCCTGGCCGGCGCGGCCGTCCCCTTCGTGGAGGACCTCTTGGCACGCCGGTCGTCGGCCTTCGGGCCGCCGGCCCCGAGGATCGCCTTCGAGACGTCGCTGACTTGGCTCTTTCCTTGCGCCGGCGACGCCTGACTCAGCCTGCGCTCGAGCTCGGCGTTCGACTGCGTCACAGCCTTCAGCTCCTTGTCCAGGGAACCCAGGCGAGCGGCAAGGTCGCCGGGCACGGTCGGCAGCTCGGCCAGCTTGCGCTCGAGCTCGGAGTTGGCCCTCGTAAGAGCCGTCAGCTCCTTGCGGAGGGAGTTGAGGGCGGAGTCCATGTCGGAGACTGTGCGCTCGAGCGCGTCGTTCTTCTTGCGGATGCCGTCGAGCTCGGTCTCGATCGGCTCGACAGAAGCCTGCATAACGCTTTCCTGCTCCTCGACCGACTCGAGGCGCTCGCTCAGCCGCGCCACCTCCTGGGGCAGCTCGCCTCCCTTATCAGCGCTTCCAGACCAGCGCTCCATCACGCGCAGCGCGGCCAGCGGCGGGAACAGCAGCTCGGTCATCAGCGTCGCGGTCTCGGCGCCTCGGCGCGGCTGATCTTGGCGGGACTCGTGCATGCGCTTTCCTCCTCGATTGCGTCTAGTGACCGTAGCGAGCCGGGCACGGGAAGCGCGGCTCCTGTCCAGGAGAGCCCCGGCGCCCAAGAACGCAGCTTAGAGTCGTCGTGTAGCGGTCACGGCCTGGCGGCCGCTCTGATCAGCCGGCCGGCAGACGGCCCTCGAAGACGACCTCGAGCGAGTCGCGCACCCTCAGCGCTCCCATCAGGCCGCGGTATGGCTTGATCCCCCACTCGCTCTGCGTCAGCTGCGCAGTCCCGCTGAGGCGACCGTCGGGGCCCCACACTGAGCTCGAAGCTCGCCGGATGGGTCTGCCCGTGCATCTTGAGCGCCCCGCGCACCGACAGGCGGTCGGCGTCCACGGCCTCGACGGCGCTCGAGCGGAAGTAGATCGGCGCGCCGCCCAGCACCTTCTCGTCGATGTTCTTGCGGATCTGATCGAGGTCCTTGTCGCCGAGCGACTTGAGCCCGCCCACCCCCGCGCGGACGTGCAGAGAGCGCGCGTCGGCGTCGAGCTCGAGGCTTGACCGCGATCCGACCTCGAGCATCGCTCCCCACTGCGTCACATCGATGATCAGATCGTGGCCTGCCTTGGCGGCGACGCCCTCGTGGTAGGTCTTGACGACGAGGCTGGCGTTGTCCGGGCCGAGCCTGTAAGTCCCAGCGCTGAGGCTCATGGGGCTGATCGTATGGACCTGCGCGTGGGAGCTCAAGCCGGTTCGGGGCTCGTCGTGCTCACTCCCGCCTCAGTCGAATCGGAAGCACGGAGGTCGCGTGGGCCACTCAGGCGTGGAATGATCTTGGCCCCAGCGATGTCATCTCAGGCCGACGAACCGGAACACGGTGGGTTGCGACTGGCTGAGCATGGTCCGCGCGAACCGCCCGTGGTGGCTCGTCGCCGACCTCT
>JACCXP010000333.1 GCA_013696905.1 Thermoleophilaceae bacterium | reverse complement strand
TAACCCGCCTCGGCGGGTGGTGACTCGCTGCCTAGGCAAACAGCCGCCGCAGCCAGCCCGCCTGTGCCCCCTTCGCGCGCACGGCCGCCTCGGGCAGCAGCGAGTCGGGCAGCGACGAGCCGAACTGGCGCGCGGCCTCCTGCATGTCGTCGTAGCCGACGAGCGGAACCGAGAGGTCTGCGGCGACCTCGTCGGCGGCCCGCTTCTGGCGTCCTCCCCAGCCGTCGAAGAAGGCGAGCGCGCAGATGCGAGCGTGCTCCGCGCGCATGCCTCCTCGATGCACCTCGATCCGTCCCCACATCGTCACGATCCCGGGCACGGTGCGGAAGTCGATCTTCGCGAAGCGGTGCGGCGGTGAGTGGTAGGCGTAGATGCCGCAGCGGCAGTCGGGGTGGGGCGCCCGGTGTGGCTCGTGCAGGAATCCCTGTCCGTTCGACGCCACGCTCTGGTGGCAGACGGCGTGAAGCACCGGGTCGTGCCAGCGCACGGGCACGTAAGGAGAGGAGATGTGACCGTCGAGGGTGCGCCAGGACCGAAAGCCGACGACGGGCTCGATCAGGTCGGGCGCCTCGGTCGTCACCGAGGCAGCTTCTCGGGCTCCTTAGCCGGCTCGCGCTCCGTGTCGGGCATCGGCTCCTCGAGGGGCTCGGGCTGCTCGCTCGGCCGCTCGATCGGCTCGACGGTGATCGTCCTCGACGGCCCTGGGAGCGACATGACCGTGGTCGATCCTCCCCGCAGCCGCTCGCTCACCTCCTGCCAGCGCTTCATGACCCCTCCTTGCCCTGGTCGGCTGCGCGCTCGAAGTCGAGCGCGCACGAGTTGATGCAGTAACGATCGCCCGTAGGCTGCGGGCCGTCGTCGAAGACGTGGCCGAGGTGTGAGTCGCACGAGGCGCAGATCACCTCGGTGCGCCGCATGAAGAACGACTTGTCCTCCTCGGTCGCCACGTTCTCGGGGCTCGCCGGCTCGTAGAAGCTCGGCCAGCCGGTGCCCGAATCGAACTTCGCGTCCGAGCGGAACACCTCGGTGCCGCAGGCGGCGCAGCGGTAGACGCCGGGCTCCTTGGCGGCGTTGTACTCGCCGGCGAAGGCGCGCTCGGTTCCCTTGCGGCGCATCACCTCGTACTGCTCGGGCGTCAGCTCGCGGCGCCACTCCTCATCGGTCTTCTGGACTTTGGTCGGCATGTGCTACCTCCTTTGAAGCGAGGTTACCGACGCGGCGAGCCGAGCGAGAGGGCATAGCCTCCGCCCTCGTACCAGGCGCGCAGGCGATAGCCGCCGTCGTCGTAGGCGCGCTCGACGCTCTCGCGCGTGAACTTGCGCGAGATCTCCGTGAGGATGCTCTCGCCCGCAAGGAAGGTGACCTCGGTCCCGAGCGCCTCGATCCGCACCACCTGCGGCCGGCGGCTGCGCAGGCGCAGCTCGATCCGCTCGAGCGTGGGGTTGTAGAGCGCCTCGTGACGAAAGGAGTCGAGGTCGAAGTCGGCGGCGAGCTCGCGGTTGACGACCGCCAGCATGTTGAGGTTGAACTCCGCAGTGACGCCACTCGCGTCGTCGTAGGCGGCCTCGAGCACCTTGGGGTCCTTGACGAGGTCCGTGCCGAGGAGCAGCGCGTCCCCCGGCCCGACGACCGCCCGCAGCTCTGCGAGCAGGGCGCGGACCTCGACCGGCTGGAAGTTGCCGATCGTGCCCCCGAGCAGCGCGACCAGACGGCGCCCGCCGGCCGCGGGCGCGAGCCGGTCGAGCTGGCTCGTGAAGTCGCAGACGTGGGGGTCGATCGCGATCCCGGGATAGCGCTCGGCGAGCGACGGCACCGCGGCGTCGAGCGCGGCCGCGCTGACGTCGACCGGCACGTATCGCTCGAGCCTGCCGCTCGAGGCGATCGGGTCGAGCAGCAGCGGCGTCTTGGTCGACGAGCCCGAGCCGAGCTCCACGAGCTCCGTCGGCTCGACGGTCGCCACGATGTCTGCGCCCACGCGCTCGAGCAGGGCGGCCTCGGCACGCGTCGGGTAGTACTCCTCGAGCTCGGTGATGCGCTCGAAGAGCTCCGAGCCGCGGGCGTCGTAGAAGAGCTTCGGCGGCAGTGTCTTCGGCGTCGCGAGCAGCCCGCGCAGCACTTCGCCCGCGAGCGCCGTCCAGGTCTCGGGCGAAGCTCCCGGCTCCACCCCGGCGGCCTCGAGCGCGGCGACGTCGGCCGCGGTGCTCACGCTTCGCCCACGCAGCGGAAGCCGGCGAAGATCTGGCGGCGCTGCGGCAGGTCCCAGTTACGGAAGGTCGTGCTGGCGGTGCGGGCCCGGGTCGCCCACGACCCGCCGCGAAGCACGCGGTAGCCCGCGCCGAAGAAGATCTCCGAGTACTCGCGGTAGGGGAAGGCGGCGAAGCCCGGATAGGCGCGGAAGTCGCTCGCCGTCCACTCCCACGTGTCGCCGACCATGCCGAGCACCCCGTAGGCGGAGGCCCCCTTCGGGTGCGCGCCGACCGGCGCCGGAGCGAACGCGGTCTGGTCGAGGTTCGCAAGCGCGGGGTCGGGCACGGCCTCGCCCCACGGGTAGGTGCGCTTGGCGCCGGCGGCCTCGTCCCAGGTGGCGGCCTTCTCCCACTCGGCCTCGGTCGGCAGCCGCTTCCCGTGTGCGCGCGCGAAGGCGTCGGCCTCGAACCAGGACACGTGCATCACGGGCTCGGCGAGCCGGGGCGTGCCGACCCGCTCGAACGAGCGCGTTTGGCCGTCCGCGCCGAGATAGAGCGGGCGCTCGACGTCCTCTCGACATCGCCAGGCCCAGCCCTCCGCGGACCAATGCTCACGGCGCCCGTAGCCGCCGCCCTCGATCCACTCGAGGTACTGCCCGACCGTGACGGGCGTGCGATCGATCGCGAACGCGGGCAGCTCGAACTCGTGCCGCGCGCGCTCGTTGTCGTAGGCAAACTCGTCGTGCCCGGCCCCGAGCAGGAACGGCCCGGCGGCGACGGTGACCATCTCCGGCCGGCTGCCGCGTGCGAGCCCGGCGATCGGGCTGCGCTCGGGGACGAAGATCTCCGCCGGCGCGAGCTGGAGGCCCTGGAGCATCGTCTCGTTGTGCTGGTGCTCGTGGCGCAGCACCATCTCCCAGACGAAGCCGCGGGCGTTCAGCGGGTCGGAGCTCTGCGAAAGATCCGCTCGCGCGAGGACCTCGAGCGTGCGTGCGCGCACCTCGTCCATGAAGGCGCGTGCTTCGCGCAGGGGAAGGAATTCGAGCTGGCCGCGGTCGGAGCGGGGCGTCTCGGTGGCGTCGTACACGTCCCACAGGTCGGGGCGCAGCGGCGCCAGCCCACCCGCCCGATGGCACAGCCATAGGTCCTCGAAGGCCGCGATGTGGCCGAGATCCCACGCGAGCGGGCTCGCGATCGAGTTGTGCTGGCGATCGGCGTCCCGGTCGGAGACCGGCGCGACCAGCCAGAGCGTACGCTCGCGCGCCTCCGTGAGCAGCCCGCCGTAGAAGTCGGGCAGCGCCTCGACCCCTCCAGGGGGCGGTGATTGAACCTGTGGGAACGGCACGAGCGGGTCGCGCAAGGGTAGGCGACCGCGGCCTCGAGCGGCGTAGGTTGGCGTCGATGCGCCGACCGCGCGATCCCGCCATTGGCCGCCGCCGGCTCGCGCTCGTCGCGGC
>JACCXP010000332.1 GCA_013696905.1 Thermoleophilaceae bacterium | reverse complement strand
CGCGAGGCGCTCGCGCAGCCGTTCGAGCGCCAGCTCGCGGTTGCGGGCCTGCCCGCGCGCGTCCTGGGCGACGGCCGTCGGACGCGCGCCCAGCCGGTCGACCAGCCGTTGCTTCTGATCAGGCGTGAGCACTTGCGAGGCATTGACGTCGAAGACCGCCTCGATCCGCGAGGCGGTAACGTTTGCGTGCTGGCCGCCAGGCCCCGAGGACCGGCTCGCGCGCAGCTCGATCTCCGCGAGCGGGATAGCGACGGAGCCCGTCACGGGCATCGGGTCGTCCACCGCTCCCAGGGTAGGGACCGTCGGCCCCGATCATCCGTCCACTTTCCTAACGTTCCGCTCCGGATCTGCCGACAGACGTGCAAATCGCGCTGGTTCCTGATAGGAGACGAGGCATGATCCGCTCAATGATCGCCCTGACCCTGGCAGCTGTCGACTGTGTCGTCTGCTTGACGCTCGGGCTGCCGCTCGTGGTATCGGTCGGCGTCGCGTGTGCGGCGTTCGCGATCGCGACGGTCGCCCTGAGCGTGGTCTCGAGCTCTGAGGACCGCGGTGCGGACTACGGCGGCCTCGGCGACGTGCTCGCCGAGCCAGAGGTGTTCCGGACCCCCTACTAGCGGCCGGCTAGGGCGTCTGGGCAGACGCCAGCGGCCGAGCCTGAGAAGGCGCGCTCGCGCGTGGCGTGGCCGGTCGTGCGAGCCTGCGCTCCTCGCCACGCAGGAAGAGCACGATGCCGATCGCGACGCCGGCGATCGTGAACAGGCTCCAGAGCGTGCCCTGCGCCAGCTGGCCGGCGATCGGCGCCGGGCACGCGTCGGTGACCGCCCAGCCGACGCCGAAGATCGCCGCGCCGACGAGATGGCGCCGCTCGACGCCGCTCGTAGTCCAGGAGACGGGCTCGCCCGTGACGAGGGCCCGCGTACCCATCCGGCGCAGCGCGCGTACCCCGACGAAGCCGACGGCGACGGCGGTTGCCATCATCACGTAGAGGTAGGCATCCTCGAGCAGGAGCATCTCGCGGATGCGATCGGGGTCGGTGAACTGCCCCCACGAGATCGCGAAGCCGAACAGCCCGCCGAGCGCGATCGCGACGAGGCGGACGCTCATGTGATCAGCGAGTCGATCGCGAAGGTGACGGCGATCGCGGTCGCCATGAAGGTCGCGGTGGCGGCGAAGCTCGCGGGCGACCCGAGCGCGGTGCCGCAGATGCCGTTGCCCGAGGTGCAGCCGCCGGCGGCCTTGGCGCCGTAGCCGATCAGGACGCCGCCGAGCAGCAGCAGCACGCCGACCACGAGCACCTGCCAGTCGCCCGTGAACGTGCGCGTGAGCCAGCCGTAGCCCGCGCCGACCGTCGACCCCCCGGCGAGCGCGCTGAAGAGGAGGCTGCCACCGAAGACGCCCAGCAAGAACGAGGCCCTCCAGCCGAAGCTCGGGGCGCGCCCGCTCAGGCGCTCGACCACGGCCGAGTAGCCGCCGAGCACGCCGAGTCGCTGGTTCAGCGTCGCGAGCACCGCGACGACGATCAGCCCGAGTACGGCTCCTAGCACGAACGCCGGGGGGCGCGTCACCAGCAGATCGGACACCCTCTTCATGCTAGCCCGCAGTCCAAGCCGCCCGGCCGGCAGCGCTGCCCGGCGCGGCGTGAGCGCAATACGATCCTGCGGTGGCCCAGGCAGCGCTCGCGCGTGAGATCCGCACCGTCGCCTCGATCATCGGCGGGCGACCGGAGACCGCCGCGCCGGGCGGGCGCTCGAGCTCGCGAAACCCGGCCTGCACCGCCGAGCGCGTGGTCGACGTGCTGCTCGGCGATGCCTCGACGTTTGTCTCGGCGTGCCGTGCGGCCCGTGCCGCCCAGCCGCAATGGGCGGCCACCCCGGCGCCCACACGTGGCCGCGCGATCCAGCAGGTCGGGCGCCTCGTCGAGGCCAACAAGGACGCCCTCGCGGGGCTCGTGACGCGTGAGATGGGCAAGCCGTACGCCGAGTCGCTCGGCGAGGTCCAAGAGATCGTCGACACCTGTGACTTCTTCCTTGGCGAGGGCCGGCGTCTCTACGGCCAGACCGTCCCGAGCGAGATGCCGGACAAGCAGCTCTTCACGTTTCGCGTGCCGGTCGGCGTGGCGGCGATCGTCACCGCGGGCAACTTCCCCGTCGCCGTCCCAGCCTGGTACCTCGTGCCGGCGCTGCTGTGCGGCAATGCCGTCGTCTGGAAGCCCGCCGACTACACGCCTGCGCTCGGCGCGGCGCTCGCCGAGCTGTTCATGCACGGGGGGCTCCCCGACGGCGTGCTCAACCTCGTCCAGGCGGACGGTGCGGCCACCTTCGAGGGACTCGAGCAGGCGCTCGAGGAGGGCCTGGTCGACAAGGTGGGCTTCACCGGCTCCGCGCGCGTCGGCAGCCGGATCGGGGAGCTGTGCGGGCGCCACCTGCAGTCGCCCTGCCTGGAGCTCGGCGGGAAGAACCCGCTGGTGGTCATGCCCGACGCCGACCTCGAGCTCGCCGTCGAGGGCGCGCTGTTCTCGGGCTTTGGAACAGCCGGCCAGCGCTGCACCTCGCTCGGCACGGCGATCGTGCACGAGTCGGTACACGACGAGTTCCTCGGGCGCTTCGCCGACGCCACCGAGCGGGCGCCGATCGGAGACCCGATGCGGGAGGTGCTCTACGGGCCGATGATCTCCGAGCGCTTCCTGGACGGCTTCCTCGCCTGGCTCGAGCGAGTCGAGGCCCACCACGGGCTGTACGGCTCGAGCGGCGTCGGGCGGATCGACGCAGCCAACCCGCGTGCAGGCTTCGTCGGCGATGCCGATGCCGGCCTCTTTTGCCATCCGACGATCGTCGACGGGATTCGTCCCGAGGACGACCTCTACCGCGAGGAGACGTTCGGCCCGATCGTCGGCGTCGCCTCGTTCGCCGACTTCGAGCAGGCGATCGCGCTCGCCAATGGCCACGGCTACGGCCTCTCGGCCGCTGTCTACACGAGCGACGCCCGCCACGCCTTTCGCTTTCGCGAGCGCGTCAGCGCGGGGATGGTCAGCGTGAACAACTCGACCTCGGGCGCCGAGGCGCACCTGCCGTTCGGCGGCAACGGCCGCTCCGGCAACGGCTCGCGCCAGTCGGGGGTATGGGTGCTCGA
>JACCXP010000395.1 GCA_013696905.1 Thermoleophilaceae bacterium | reverse complement strand
GCGGGCTCGCGCATCTCACCGGTCTCGGGGTCGACCGTCGGCTCCTCGATCTCGACCTCGCCCAGGAGGCGCTCCTCGAGGTCCTTCGGGACCATCAGCTCGAAGACGCGGAAGTCGCCGCTCGAGCGCTCCATGTCGACGCGCGCGTAGCGCGCGGCACCGGGTTGCTTCTTGTAAGCGGACAGGAGCGCGTCCTCGAGCGCCGCCATCAGGCGATCGGCGGATATGCCCTTCTCCCGCTCCAGTACCCCGACTGCCTCGACGATCTCCTTTGACATGGCTAGCCCTCCACCAGGTTGCTTCGCCCGATCACCGCATAGGGGAACGAGATGAGCCCTCCCTCGACAGCCACCGTGACCTCGCGCTCGGACGCCGCCACCAGCTCCCCCGCGAAGCTGCGGCGCCCGTCGATCGTCTCCGTCGTGCGGATGCGAAGGCGCCGCCCGACGAAGCGCCGGAAGTGCTCGGGCTTCGTCAACGGGCGCTCGGGGCCGGGTGAGGAGACCTCGAGGCCGAACTCGGTCAGGAGCGGGCGAAGGTGATTCGTGACCCGCCCGCAGAGCTCGAGGTCGACGCCCGCCGGATGGTCGATCACGAGCCTCACCTTGCCGGCCGACACGCGCTCTGCGAGCAGCACCTCGATCGCGGGCTCCTGGCCCTTGAGGCGGGTCTCGATGGTCCTCTGAAGCTCTTCCATGTTGGTCTCTTGGGGTGTCGGGGCGAAAAAAAAGTGGGCCGCGAAGCCCACCTCCAGCGCGGCTAGGCCACCGCGGTCAAACTCCTAGAGAGGGGAGTATACCCCGCCTGAGCGCCTTCCTCGACCGCTCGAAAGCGGTCCCACGCGGACCCCGCGCGGGGCCGCTCAGAGCCCCGCCGGCGCTCGCTCGAGCCGCGCCACGCCGCTCGCGACGGCCGCCTCGCAGACCGCCCGAGCGATGCTGCGATGCACTTCGGGGTCGAGCACGTCGGGCACGAGCTCTGACTCGACGGTCAGCTCGGCGATCGTGCCCGCCGCCGCCAGGCGCATCTCGAGGTTGATCTCCTCCGCTCCGGAGATCAGGGCGCCGCGGAAGATGCCGGGGTAGCCGATCACGTTGTTGACGCTGCGCCCGTCGGCGGCGAATGCGGCGCCCGCCGCCAGCGCCTCGTCGGGAAAGATCTCGGGGATCGGGTTGGTGAGGGCCATGATCACCTGGCCGGGGCGGATCATGTCGGCGGTGATGATCCCGGGTCGCCCCGTCGTCGCGAGCACCACCTGCGCCTCGGCCATCAGCGTCTCCATGTCGACCACCTCGACCCCGCGCGCGGTCGCGCGCTCGTGGCTCAACTCGTTCGGGTCTGCGGCGAGCACTCGCCGCACGCCGCCGTCGACCATCAGCGCGGCGATGCCGAAGCCCGCGGCGCCGAGGCCGATCTGGCCGACGACCGTGTCCTCGAGCACGAGGCCCGCCTGGCGGCAGGCGACGATCGCCGCGGCGAGCGTGACGACCGCCGTGCCGTGGACGTCGTCGTGCATCACCGGCTGAGGCAGCGCCTCGATCAGGCGCGCCTCGATCTCGAAGCAGTCGGGGGCCGAGATGTCCTCCAGGTGGATGCCGCCGAAGGTCGGCGCGATCTTCGTGACCACCTCCACGAACTCGTCAGCGTCCTCGGTGTCGATCAGGATCGGCATCGCGGAGATGCCGGCGCACTGCTGGTAGAAGACAGCCTTGCCCTCCATCACCGGCATCGCGGCCACGGGGCCGATGTTGCCGAGGCCGAGCACGCGCGTGCCATTGGTGCAGATCGCGACGCTGCGCCCGATCATCGTGTAGCGGCTCGCGAGGCTTGAGTCCTCGGCAAGCGCCGCCGAGACGCGCGCGACGCCCGGCGTGTAGATGTCGCGCACGTCCTGCACGCTCGTCACGGGCCGGGTCGGCTGCATCGTCAGCTTGCCGCCCTCGTGACGGATCAGCGCGCGGTCGCGATGCCAGAGGACGGTTACGCCCGCGAGCGCCCCGACGACCTGCGCGATGCGATCGGCCTGCGCCTCGTCGCGCGCCTCGACCGTGATCTCGCGGATCGACGCCTCGCGCCCGAGCGTGATCGTCGTCACGTCGCCGATCAGCCCGTCGCCCTCGGCGATCGCCGTCGCCACCCGCGCGAGCTGGCCGGCGTAGTGCGGTATCTGGACGCGATA
>JACCXP010000379.1 GCA_013696905.1 Thermoleophilaceae bacterium | reverse complement strand
GTCCGTGAGCGTGGCGGCCGCGCCGGCGACGTAGATCGCCCCGGCGGCGTTCATCACCGTGAGCGAGCGCGCCGGCCCCCCGCCGCCGCCCAGCACGCGGCGCAACACCTCGGCGTTCTCGACCGGGGCTCCGGCGGGTATTGCGCCGAGCGGCACGGGCTCGATGTCGAGCTGCTCGGGGGACAACCTGTAGGACTCGGTGGTCCCCTCCCTCACCTCGACCACCCGGGTCGCCCCGGAGGCTGAGATCTCGTCGAGGCCATCCTCGCTCGACACTACCATCGCGCTGCGTGCGCCCAGCGCGACCAGCGCGGTGGCGATCGTCTCGAGGTAGTCCCCGTCCGCGACGCCGATGAGCTGGCGGGTGGCGCCGGCGGGGTTCGTGAGCGGACCGAGGAAGTTGAAGATCGTGCGCACCCCGAGCGCCCGGCGCACCGGCACGACGTGGCGCGTGGCGCTGTGGTGAGCGGGGGCGAACATGAAGCCGAACCCGACCTCGTCGATGCACTCGGCCACGGCCGCCGGCTCGAGGTCGATGCGTGCGCCGAGCGCCTCGAGCACGTCGGCCGAGCCCGACTGGCTCGTAGCCGAGCGGTTGCCGTGCTTGGCCACCGCGCAGCCCGCCCCTGCGGCGACGAGCGCCGCGGTCGTCGAGACGTTGAAGGTCGGTCGCCCGCCGCCCGTGCCCGCGGTGTCCAGCAGGTCGCGGTGGCCAACCGCCACCGGCGTCGCCAGGGCGCGCATAGTGCGCGCGAGCCCGACGAGCTCAGCGGCCGTCTCGCCCTTGGTCCGCAGCGCAATCAGGAAGGCGGCGATCTCGGGCTCGGAGGCCCTCCCCTCCATGATCTCCCGCAGCACGCTCGCCGTCTCCTCGGCCGCGAGGTCCGTGCGCGTCGCCAGCGCGTCGATCGCGCGCGTGAGAACCGCGTTCGGCATCAGGTGGCCAGAAAGTTGCGCAGAATCGTCTTCCCGTGCGGCGTCAGCACGGACTCCGGGTGAAACTGGACGCCCTCGGCCGGCAGCTCGCGGTGGCGCAGGGCCATGATCGTGCCGTTCGACCCTGCGGAGCGCTCGAGGCAGTCGGGCAGCGCCGGATCGACGACGAGCGAGTGATAGCGCCCCGCCTCGAGCGGGCTCGGCAGGCCGGCGAAGATCGTGCGCCCGTCGTGGCTGACCTGCGCCGTCTTGCCGTGCACCGGCTCGCCCCGCACGACGCGCCCGCCGAAGGCCTGGGCGAGCGCCTGGTGGCCCAAGCAGACCCCGAGCACCGGCACCCGCGCCCGCGCCAGCAGCGCGACGGCCTCGACCGAGACCCCGGCCTCGTCGGGCGTGCAGGGCCCGGGCGAGACGATCACGCGCCCACCCTCGGCCCGCTCCCCGAGCTCGACCGCGCTCAACGCGTCGTTTCGCACGACGTCGACCTCCGCCCCAAGCTCGCCGAGGTACTGGACGAGGTTGTAGGTGAACGAGTCGTAGTTGTCGATCACGAGCACGCGCGTCATGCCCAGTCCCTCTGGCGGCACGCGAGCTCGATCGCGGCCAGCACGGCGCCGGCCTTTGCCTCGGTCTCGCGCAGCTCCTCGGCGGCATCCGAGTCGGCCACGATGCCGGCCCCGGCCTGCATGTACACGCGTCCCTCCTTGACGAAGGCCGAGCGGATGTAGATGCAGGTGTCGAGGTCGCCCGTGTAGCTCAGCCAACCGATCGCGCCACCGTAACCGCCGCGCTTGACGGGCTCGAGCTCGTCGATGATCTCCATCGCGCGGACCTTCGGCGCGCCGCTCAGCGTGCCGGGGGGCAGCACGGCGCGCAGCGCATCCATCGGCCCGATCTCCTCGCGTAGGCGGCCGGACACGCTCGAGACGATGTGCATGACCGTGGAGTACTGCTCCACGGCCATGAACGAGTCGACCTGCACCGTGCCGAAGTCCGAGACACGGCCGAGGTCGTTGCGGCCGAGGTCGACGAGCATCACGTGCTCCGCGCGCTCCTTCTCGTCCTCCAGGAGCCCGGCGGCGAGCGCCTCGTCCTCGGCGGGGGTGGCGCCGCGCCGGCGGGTCCCCGCGATCGGCCGCGTCGACACGTGGCGCCCGGTCACCGTCAGCAGCGGCTCGGGGCTCGCACCGGCGACCTGGAAGTCCAGGAAGTCCAGGAAGTACATGTAGGGCGACGGGTTGACGACGCGCAGGCCGCGGTAGATCGAGAACGGGTCGATGCCCTCGATCGCGCCCGACCAGCGCTGGGAGGGCACCACCTGGAACGTGTCGCCTGCATGGCAGTACTCGACGATCCGGGCCACCATCCCCTCGAAGTCCGCGCGCTCCATGTTCGGCGTGAAGATCGGCACGGGCTGCGGGGGCCGCGCCCCGTCCACGGTCGGGACGGGGCCGGCCAGGAGCCCGCGAACCTTCGCGATCGTCGCGACCGCGTCGGCGTAGGACTGCTCGAGGTCGCCGTCGGTCTCGACGTGGGCGATCACCGAGAGTGTGTGCTTGAGGTGGTCGAAGACCACGAGGACGTCCGACAGCATGAGCGCCATGTCCGGCAGCCCGAGCCCGTCGGGGTTCGGAGCGCCGAGCGTCGTCTCGACCGTGCGCACGAGGTCGTAGCCGAAGAAGCCGACCGCGCCGCCGGCGAACGGCGGGAGGTCGGGCAGCTGGGCTTGGGAGACGCGCGCGACGGCGTCGGCGGCGATCGCGTACGGGTCGCCCTCGTCGCCGAGGCTCCACCGGATGACCTCGCGCGGCTGCACCCCGATGAACGACCAGCGCCCGACACGCTGCCCCTTCTCGGCGCTCTCGAGCAGGAACGCCGGGGAGCGGTTCTCGGCGCGCAGCTTGAGAAAGGCGGCGACGGGCGTCTCGCAGTCGTCGATGAAGGAGTGACGCAGCGGGACGAGGGTGTGCTCCGCGGCCAGCGCACGGACCTCCTCCAGGGTGGGCTCGACCGCGAACGCGGGGCCCACCGCCGGCGCCGATGGCCCCGTCACGACTTGCGGCGGTCGCGGAGCACGTCCTGGGCGCCACCGAGGGAGTGGCCGCGGCCCTGCAGGAGCGCCATGAGGTGGAAGAGGACGTCGGCGGCCTCCTCGTCGACGCGCTCGTCGGACTCCTCGCGTGCGGCGCGGGTGACCTCCTCGGCCTCCTCCATCACCTTCGCGACGACCAACGACGGGTCGTCGAGGAGCGTCACGACGTAGGACCCGGCGGGGCGATCGGCCTTGCGCTGCGCGAGCGTCCGCTCGAGCTCGGGCAGC
>JACCXP010000371.1 GCA_013696905.1 Thermoleophilaceae bacterium | reverse complement strand
ACACGGGCGTGGCGGCCATCTTCGCCGCCCGCCTGCTGGCGCGCAGGCGACCGCGAGTCTTCGAGGACGGCGCGCAGATCCGCGACCTCGTGCACGTGAGCGACGTCGTGCGAGCCACCGTCGCGGCGATGGAGGCCGACGCGACACCAGGCACGCGATCAACGTGGCCACCGGCCGGCGGCTGACGATCCTCGACCTGGCCCGCGACGTGGCGGCGGCGCTCGGCTCGGAGCTCGAGCCCGAGGTCACGGGAGAGTTCCGCGCCGGCGACATCCGGCACTGCTTCGCGGACGTCAGCCGGGCGCGCGACCTGATCGGCTTCGAGGCCGAGCGCCGGCTGTCGGACGGGCTGCCCGAGCTGGCAGAGTGGGTCACACGCCAGACCGTCGACGAGCGCGGCGACGAGGCGCTCGAGGACCTGCGCGCGCGCGGACTCGTGGGCTAGCGCGCCCTCACAGCGGCAGCTCCTCCTCGAGCGAGGCGAGCACGTGGTCGGCGCCCGCGTCGCGCAGCTGCTCGGCGCTGAAGTGGCCGCTGGCGACGCCGACCGCCACCGCCCCGGCCGCGTGGGCGGCGTCGATGTCCATCGGCGTGTCGCCGACCACGAGCGCCTGCCCGCGGCCGAGCGGCGTGCCGAAGATCGCCCCGGCGCGCTCGACCGCCCGCCGGGTCAGCTGCGCCCGATCGGGGGAGTCCGAGCCGTAGCCGCCGAAGGAGAAGTGGCGGTTGAGGTCCGCGCGCTCGAGCTTGATGTGCGCCGCCGCCTCGACGCCGCCCGTGTTGAGGCCCAGCAGGCAGCCCTGCTCGCCGAGCCGCGCAAGCGTCTCCCTCACGCCGTCGAGCACCCTGTAGCCCTCGGACTCGGCGACCGCCCGCGGGAGGTGGCCGAGCCGCACGGCCATCAGGCGCGCCAGCTCGGCGGGGCTCGGCTCGTGGCCGACGACGCTGACGAAGGTCAGCCGGGCCACCTCGGGATCGGTCATGCCGGCGTCGCTGAACTCGCCGATGTCGGCCGCGATCCCGTAGAGGTCGTCGAACGCCATCCGCCACGATGCGGCGCCGGCACCGCCGCTCGAGATCAGCGTGCCGTCGATGTCGAAGAGCACAGCCACGGCGGCGGTCGTGGCGCCCATCCTCAGGCCCCGACCTGGCGCTCGACGTGACCGCCGAACTGCTGGCGCATCGCCGACAGGAGCTGGTCGGCGAAGTCGGCCTCGCCCTGCGAGCTGAAGCGCTCGTACAGCGCCGCGCTCAGGACGTTGGCGGGCACACCCTCCTCGACCGCCGCCAGCACGGTCCACCGACCCTCGCCGGAGTCCGAGACGCGGCCGCCGAAGTCGGCCAGGTCGGGCGACTCGGCGAGGGCGCCGGCGGTCAGGTCGAGCAGCCACGACGCCACCACGCTGCCGCGCCGCCAGACCTCCGCGACCTCGGCGGTGTCGATGCCGTACTGGTAGTACTGCGGGTCGCGCAGCGGAGAGGTCTCCGCGTCCTGGGCGCTCTCCTGCCTGCCGATGCCCGCCTTGTGGAGCACGTTGAAGCCCTCGGCGTAGGCGGCCATGATCCCGTACTCGATCCCGTTGTGCACCATCTTCACGAAGTGGCCCGCGCCGGCCGGGCCGCAGTGCAGGTAGCCGTGCTCCGTCGCCGTCGGCTCGCCGTCGCGCCGAGCGGTCCGCGGCGCCGCCTCGACGCCGGGAGCGATCGTTCGAAAGATCGGATCGAGGTGACGGACCGGCTCCTCCTCCCCGCCGATCATCAGGCAGAAGCCGCGCTCGAGGCCGAAGACGCCGCCGCTCGTGCCGACGTCGACGTAGTGGATGCCGCCGGGCTCGAGCGCCACGGCGCGATCGACGTCGTCGCGGTAGTAGCTGTTGCCGCCGTCGATGACGATGTCGCCCCGCACCATGCGAGTGGTCAGCTCGTCGATCGTGTCGCCCGCGAACGCGGCCGGCACCATCACCCACGCGACGCGCGGCGTCGAGAGCTTCGCGACGAAGTCGTCCAGTGAGGTCGCGCCCGTAGCGCCCTCGCCCTCGAGCAGCTCGACCGTGTCGGGGTCGAGGTCGTAGACGACGCACTCGTGGCCGCCCCCCATCAGGCGCCGCACGATGTTGGCGCCCATCCGCCCCAGTCCCACCATTCCCACTTGCATCGAAGATCCTCCGTCCGTTGCTGGCCGCGGACGCGGATCATCGCCGAGCCTCCTTACCTGCGCGTGAACCAACGTGTCACGGCGGGGCGGACGGCAGGCTGAACCGGATCCGCGCTCCACGGCTCGACTCCGCGAGCCAGATGCTTCCGCCGTGGGCCTCGACGATCGCCCGGCAGATGGCGAGACCGAGGCCGGCGGCCCCGGGCGTCTCCCCCCCTGCCCGGTAGAACGGCTCGAACACGCGCTCGCGCTCGCTCGCCCCGATCCCCTCGCCCGTGTCGCGGACCTCGACCTCGATGCGCGCGCCCTTCGCCTCGGCGGCCACCGAGACGAGCCCGTGCGGGGGCGTGTGGCGAACCGCGTTCTGCACCAGGTTGAAGAGCACCCGCTGAAGCTTCTCGGGGTTCGCCCATGCCGGTGGCAGGCTCGCCGAGACGCGCATCTGCGTCTCGATGCCCTTCATCGCCATCGTCGACTCGAAGGCGTCGACGGTCTCCTCGACCAGCTCGTGAAGACGCACGTGCTCGAGCGGCCAGTCGACGTTGCCCGCCTCGATTCGCGACAGCTCGAAGAGGTCGTCGATCAAGCAGTCCAGCGAGCGCACGTGGGTCGAGAGCTGGCGCGCGTAGCGCCGGCGCCGATCCTCGTTGGCCTCCGCTTCGATCGCCTCGGCGAGGAGCCGCAGCGAGGTGAGCGGCGTGCGCAGGTCGTGAGCGAGGCCCGCAAGCACCTCGCGGCGCACGGCGTCGGCG
>JACCXP010000135.1 GCA_013696905.1 Thermoleophilaceae bacterium | reverse complement strand
GTAGGCGGCCTCGTGCGTGCGGTGCTCCTGAAGCTCATCCCCGGCCGGCAGGTTGATCGCGATCGAGCGCGCCTCGGCGCTCGTGCGCAGCACCTGCGGCTTATGCGGCTCGACCTTCATCGAGCGGATGTCCCAGCTCTGCACGACTGCCTCCTCGCTCCGGTTCTCGATCTGCTGCGGCGGCTGGATCATGCCTCACAAGGGCTACGCATGCCGCCGCCTCGACGCCTACGACTCAACGCGCCCGGGCCTGCGCCGATAGTCCCTACCGGGCGGATGCCGGGGCAGAGCCCCACCGCGCGGGCGTCATGCGCGCTCGCATTGTGCGAGCTGCTCGCGGGGCCATTCGAGGTGCTGCGGGTCGTGATCGCCTACGAGCGCGGAGAGCCGGTGTCCTCTTCGATGTTGAACGGCGTGCCGATGAACACCGCCTACCTGCACGCAGTCGCATGGGCTGAGGAGGCCGGCCGGGCGCTGCGCTGAGTCAGGCCTCCACCGGCTCTGGCACGAGGCGCTCGGACCACCATCCCGTCTCGGTGCGCGCCGCGAACGCCGCGAACGTCTCGCCGTCCGCGTGCGACTGCTCGTACAGGTCGAAGATCCTCAGCAGCGTCTCATTGAGGTCCCAGTGGGGCACGCGACGGACGACGACGTCCCCGAACTTCGGCTGGGGACCGAGGTGACCGCCGATGCGGATGTCCATCGCCTCGACGAACTCGCCGTCGACCTTCTTCAGCACCCCTTCGATGCCGATGTCGGCGATCTGGTGCTGCGCGCACGAGGACGAGCAGCCGGCGAAGTGCACCCGCAGGTCGTCCCCGTGCCCGTTCGGGCGCACGTTCGTGTCGAGGAAGCGCGCGATCTCGCGCGCCCGCTCCTTGGTGTGGACCTTGGCGAGCCCGCAGAACTCCTTGCCGGTGCACGTCTGCAGGCCGCGCGTGAAGAGTGGCGGCTCGGCCGGCAGCTCGTCCCGGGGCAGGGGCTCTGCGAGCAGTGCCTCGACGCGCTCGTTCGCCACCCAGGGGATCAGCACGTTCTGTTGATGCGTCAGGCGGACCTGGCCGTCCGCGGAGCCGTACTCGCGAGCCAGGCGGGCGACCTCGCGGAAGCGCGCCCCGGTCACGCGGCCGACCGGCACGCACAGGCCGACCGCGGAGTGCCGTCCGTCGGCCTGCGGCGTGACGCCGATGTGGTCGTGACCACGCAGGTCAGGCGCCGCCTGCGCGCCAGGCTCGAGCTCGAAGCCGCAGCGGCGCTCGAGCTCGTCGCGGAACGCCTCGGGCCCGAGCCGATCGACCAGGAACTTGATCCGCGCCTTGCCGCGGCTCTTGCGGTTCTCCTGCGAGTCGCGGAAGATCGCGACGACCTGCTCGACGACGTCGGTCGCCTGCTGCTCGCTGACCCAGACGTCGACCCAGCGCGCGAAGCGCGGATGCGAGGACAGGCCGCCGCCGACACGCAGGTTGAAGCCGGGCGTGCCGTCGACAGCGACGGCTCCCGAGAGGGCGACGTCGTTGATCAGGCCGCGCGCGCAGTCCTCGGCGCAGCCCGTGACCGAGATCTTGAACTTGCGCGGCAGATTCGAGTATTCGCGGTTGCCGAGGAAACGGCGATGGATCGAGTCCGCCACGGCCTGGCCGTCGGCCACCTGGTCGTGCGCGATCCCGGCGAGCGTGCAGCCGACCACGTTGCGCGTGATGTCGCCGCACGCCCCGAGTGTGGTCAGGCCGACCTCGGCGAAGCGGTGCAGGATGTCCGGCACCTGCTCGAGCCGGATCCAGTGCAGCTGGATGCACTGGCGCGTCGTGCAGTCGAGGTAGCCGTGGGCGTACTCGTCGGCGAGGTCGGCGAACAGCTCCGCCTGGTCGCCGGTCAGCACTCCCTGCACGACCTTCGTGCGCAGCATGAAGTGCCCGTCCTTGCTGTTGTGCGGGTAGAGCCCGTACCACTTCAGGCGCGCCACGTCGTCCTCGTCGAGGATCTCCCAGCCTTCCGCGGTCGCACGCATGAGCGCGTCGTAGACGTCGAGGCCGTCCTTGTCCTGCTTGAGCTGCTCGAACTTGTTCATGGGCGGGCGGTCCTCCGGCGGACTCGGGAGTGAGGGGCTTGACGGCGCAAAGTAGCAAATCCCTACCGGGTATCCGACTTATCGCGGTCCTCGGCCGGCGTTCGGGTTGCTAACGTTCGAGTTGCATCGAACGATGAGATCCGTCCATCACCCCACGCTCGACGACCTGCGGCTGCCGGACGTGCTCCACGCGCTCAGCGACCCGGTGCGCCTCGATATCGTCGGTCACCTGGCGAGCGCAGGCGGCGAGGAGTGCGCCTGCGGGGCGCTGTGCACGTCGGTTTCCAAGTCGACGCTCTCGCACCACCTCAAGGTGCTCCGCGAAGCAGGGATAACGCGCACGCGCGCGAACGGGACTCACAGGCTGGTGTCGCTTCGCGAGGACGAGCTCGAGCAACGCTTCCCGGGCCTGCTGGGCTCGGTGCTCGGAGCCGTCCGGACCTGACCAGTGGTTATGGCCGTTGGCCGTAACTCGGCGCGTTTGTCGGGTTAGGGCCCTTGCCAGGACAACGAATCCGGGCTATAATTTCGACATAACTCGAACCTTAGAACGTGAAGAAGAGGGATCACTACGGCAACACTAGATAAGCAACCCCGCCTGCCGGACCCGGACGCACCCGTGGCCGAGCAGGTCCAAGCGCCCGACCTGACCGCCGACTCGCTGCAGGTCTTCTTCCGCGAGGCGCGGCGCTATCCGCTGCTCACCGCCGCGGAGGAGATCGACCTGGCCAAGCGGATCGAGCGCGGCAGCGTCGCGGCGAAGGATCGCATGATCAACTCGAACCTGCGCCTCGTCGTGTCGGTCGCGCGCAAGTACCAGGGTCAGGGCCTGCCCCTGGGCGACCTCGTCCAGGAGGGCATGCTCGGGCTGATCCGCGCGGTCGAGAAGTTCGACTGGCGGCGTGGCTACAAGTTCTCGACCTACGGCACGCTCTGGATCCGTCAGGCGATTCAGCGCGGGCTCGGCAACTCCGGGCGCACGATCCGCCTGCCCGTGCACATCGGGCAGCGGGCACGCAGTATCGGACGAGCCGAGCGCGAGCTGAGCGTCAAGCTCGGGCGCGAGCCGAGCGACGAGGAGATCGCGGAGGCGGTCGAGATGCCGCTCGATCAGGTGATCGAGATCCGCGCGGCGGATCGCCCGCTGTCCTCGCTCGACCAGCAGATCGGCGAGGACGGAGACGCAGCGCTCGGCGACATGATCGCTGCGGACCAGCCGACACCCGACGAGGAGCTCTACTCGGAAGCCGAGGGACAGATCGTCTCGAAGGCCCTGGCCCAGCTGCCGGATCGCGTCCGCGAGGTCGTGCGACTGCGCTACGGCGTCGACGGCGAGGATCCGACTCCGCTCAAGGAGACCGGTCGCCGGCTCGGCATCTCGGCCGAGCGCGTGCGCCAGCTGGAGCAGGACGCGCTCGAGCAGCTCGCGCGTGACGGCGAGCTCGCGACGCTGCGCGAGGCGGCCTAGCCAGAGCAGTATCGGGACCACGCGGCGGGAGGCGCCTAGACTCCGCCGCGTGGAGCCTGCCCGCGCAAGAGAGCTGTTGGCCGCCGAGCGCCTGCGGATCGAGGAGGCGCTCAGGCGCCTGCGAATCGACGAGCCTGACGGGGAGCTCTCGAACCTGGACCAGCATCCCGGCGACGCCGGCAGCGAGATGTTCGAGCGCGAGCGCGACGAGGGCCTGGCCGACTCGCTGCGCGAGGAGCTCTCGGCCGTCGAGCGCGCCGAGCAACGGCTCGAGGACGGCACCTACGGCCTGTCTGTAGACAGCGGTGAGCCGATCCCCGACGGCCGCCTAGAGGCGATGCCCCAGGCAGAGCGCACGGTCGCCGAGCAGGCTCGCCTACAGCGCTAGACGTCCTCCAGCCAGTCCTCGATCAGGCGCCGGGCGATCGCCACCGGCGGCGGCAGCAGCACGTCACCCGCGAGCGCGGCCTCGCGCAGCTCGTCCCGCTCGAACCAGCGCACGTCCTCCAGCTCGTCGTCGTCGAAGCGGACGTCCGCGCTGCCGACCAGCTTGGCGGTGAAGCCGAGCATGAGCGACGACGGGAACGGCCACGGCTGCGAGGAGCGGTAGGTCACGGCCCCGACAGCGATGCCCGCCTCCTCGGCGACCTCGCGCGCGACCGCCTCCTCGATGCTCTCGCCCGGCTCGACGTAGCCGGCGAGCGCCGAGTATCTGCCCGGGGGCCAAGCCGCCTGGCGACCGAGCAGGGCGCGGTCGCCGTCCGTCACGAGCATGATGACCACCGGATCCGTGCGCGGGAAGTGCTTGGCTCGGCACGCGGGATTCGCGCAGATGCGCAGATGGCCCGCCTCAGCCGCCTCCGTCGGCCAGCCGCAGAGGCCACAGAAGCCATGGCGGCGGTGCCATGCGACGATCGCCGCGGCGTAGGCCAGCAAGCCGCCTTCGCGCTGGGAGACGAGCGCCCCCACCGCGCGCAAGCCGGCGAGCCGGCCGGGCGCGAGTGCGGCCGCACGATCGTCGAGCGGCGAGTCTGAGATATCGGCCGCGAAGAAAGCGGCAACGCCGTCGAGCCCCAGGAACACGGGCGCGCGTCCGCCGTCGAGCAGCGGCGCGAGCCGTGTCGGCGAGGTCGGCCCCGCGCGCGGTGGGTCGTCGCCGACGATTGCGACGTCGGTGCCCGAAACCGCGAGCACGCGGCTCGTGGGATCGGCCCACCGCTCAGCCTGCCAGCCGGCGTCTCGCCTCAGGAGATGGGCGCGGTCGAGGCCCGAGGCGGCGAGCACGTTGGGTCGCGGCGTCATGGACTCACCTGTAGCAGGGAGGTCGAGCGTCGGCGCCCGGTGCCCCGGCGCACGTACATGCTCCCAGGCGAGGTCTCCGAAGCGGACGACGGGCCTCGAACCCGCGACCTCGAGCTTGGGAAGCTCGCGCTCTACCAACTGAGCTACGTCCGCGCGGCGGCGATTGTACCTCTGCGCGGCGGCGGGCACGGACGCCCGAGGGCGTCGCTCTACCCTTGTCTCAAGCCGATGAAGCGCGTCCTCTCGCCCCTCCCCCTCGCCGTCTGCGTCGGGGTGCTCGCCCTGCTGGCGCTGCTGGCCTATGGACTCGCAGCCGCCCAGCCCGACCGCGCCCTCGACGTCAAGCTCGCCGGCGGCGAGCGCGTGGCGGCCCCGTCGATCGCCCTGCCGCGCCTCGACGGGCGCGGTCAGACCTCGCTCGCCGAGCTCAAAGGTCAGGTCGTCGTTCTCAACTACTGGGCCTCTTGGTGCGAGCCCTGCCGCCAGGAGTCGCCGCTGCTCGAGCGCTGGCACAGGCGGATCGGTCCGCGCGGCGGCACCGTCCTCGGCGTCGACGTGCTCGACGTGTCAGACGACGCGCGCGAGTTCGTCAAGGAGCTCGGGCTGTCGTATCCGATCGTCCGCGACACCGACGCCAACACCCAGGGCGAGTTCGGCGTGGCGGCCTATCCCGAGACGATCCTGATCGACCGCGCCGGACGGGTGGTAGCCCTGGTGCGCGGGCCCGTCGACGACGACTTCTTTCGCCGGCAGGTCATGCCTCTGCTCGAGGAGCGCGTATGAGGCGCGCGCTCGCGGGACTGATCGCGGCCCTCGCCCTGCTTGGGCCGGGTGCCGCGGTCGCCGTCGCCGCATGCCCGCAGACGAGCGTCGCCGACATCGAGGACGAGGTGATGTGCCCGGTCTGCGGCACGCCGCTGTCGCTCGCGATCGAAGCGCCCCAGGCGCGGCGCGAGCGCGAGTTCATCGTCGAGCTCGTCGAGCGCTGCCAGTCGAAGGCCGCGATCAAGGCGGCGCTCGCGGCGGAGTTCGGCGCGAGCGTGCTCGCTGTGCCCGCGGACGAGGGCGCAGGTCGCGCCGCCTGGCTCGTGCCCGTGCTGATGCTGCTGCTTACGACCGCCGGTGTGGCGGCGGCGACGCTGCGCTGGCGCAGGCGCCGGCCGGCCGTCGCGGGCGGCCCCCATCGCGATGCCGACCCGGCCGCGGGCGACGACAGCGGCGAGGCGGAGGGCGAGCGCTCGGCGCGGGTCGAGGCGGACCTCGCCCGCTACGACTTGTGAGCACCCTGTGAGCGGCGTCGACACGGGCATCGCGGCCGCCTTCCTCGTGGGGCTCGTGTCGTTCGTCTCGCCCTGCGTGCTGCCACTCGTGCCCGGCTACCTGTCGGCGATCTCCGGCGTCTCGGTCACCGAGCTACGCGACGGGCGCGGCCGCGCGCGCGTGCTCGGCCCGGCGCTGCTCTTCTGCCTCTCCTTCACGGTGATGTTCGTCGCGCTCGGCATGACGGCGACCGGCCTCGGAGCGCTGCTGCTCGAGCACCGCCAGACCCTGCGCCAAGTCGCGGGCGTCGTGATCGCGCTGATGGGCGTGCTGTTCATCCTGACCCTGGTCGTGCCGCGCCTGCGCCGCGACTGGCGCCCACGCGGGCTCGGCGAGCGCGCCGCCACGGGCGGGCCCGTGATCGCCGGGCTCGCCTTTGCGATCGCATGGCTGCCCTGCACGGGGCCCACGCTCGGCGCGATCCTGACTGCGGCTAGCACGCGCTCGACGGTCGGCGAGGGCGGCGTCCTGCTCGCCGCCTACGCGGCCGGGCTGGCGGTGCCGTTCATTCTCAGCGCGCTCGCCTTCTCGCGGGTGACCGGCGTCTTTCGGTTCTTTCGCGACCACTACGGGGCGATCACTGTTATCTCCGGGGTCGTGTTGATCGCCATGGGCGTGCTCCTCTACACGAACGAGCTGACGCGGCTGAACGGCGAGGCGCTGGCCGCGATGGACCGCCTCGGGATCAACCTCTTCTCGGAGCTGTAGGCGGGCGCGCCTACATCTGCTCGGGCGCAGAGACCCCCAGCAGCTCGAGCGCGGTCGCGATCACGCGCCCGGCGTGCACGCAGAGGGCGATCCGGAAGATCTCGTCGCCGCCGTCCTCTGCCGCCCCGACGACGCGGCAGTCGCGATAGAAGGCCGAGAAGTCCTGCGCCGCCTCGTGCGCGTAGGCGGCGATCCGGTGCGGCGCGCGCCGCTCTGCGGCCACCGCGACCTCGGCCGGCAGCTCGAGCAGGCGCTTGAGCAGACCGAGCTCCGAGGGGTGGAGGTCGCCACTCGAGCGGGTCAGGTTGGCGTCGAGCGCCTCGCGCACGCGCTCGGCGCCCGCGTTGCGCAGGATCGAGGCGATGCGGGCGTGCGCGTACTGGACGTAGTAGACGGGGTTGTCCTGGCTCTGGGCGCGCGCGAGCGCGAGGTCGAGGTCGAGCGTCGTCTCGTGGCTTCGCTGCACGAGGAAGAAGCGCACGGCGTCGACGCCGATGTCCTCGATCAGCTCGTCGAGGGTCACGAACTCGCCGCCGCGCTTTGACATCTGGACGCGCTGGCCGCGCTCGAGCAGGTTGACGAGCTGCATGATCACGAGCTCGAATCGCTCGGGGTCGCCGCCGAGCGCCTGCCATGCCGCGAGCATGCGGCGTACGTAGCCGTGATGGTCGGCGCCGAGGACGTCGATCAGGCGATCGAAGCCGCGTGCGCGCTTCTCCTCGTGATATGCGATGTCGGACGCGAAGTACGTCAGCTCGCCGTTCGAGCGGCGCAGGACGCGGTCCTTGTCGTCGCCGTAGGCGCTGGTTCGCAGCCACAGCGCGTGCTCGTGCCGGTAGAGCGCGCCGCGCTCCTCGAGCAGCCCCAGCGTGCGGTCGAGCGCGCCGCTCTCGTGCAGCGAGCGCTCCGAGAAGAAGCGCTCGTGCGAGACGTGGGCGCGGTCGAGGGTCGCCTGGATCTCCTCAACCATCGACGCGACCCCGAGCCGCGCCAGCTCGTCGAGCTCGAGCTCATCGGCGCCCTCGATCCGGCGGGCGAGCTCGATCACGTAGGCGCCCTTGTAGCCGTCCTCGGGGGGCTCCTCCCCGCGCGCGCGGGCGCGGATGGACTCCGCGAAGCGATCGATCTGACCGCCCTGGTCGTTGACGTAGTACTCGCCCTCGACCGCGTGCCCGTGGAACCCGAGGATGCGAGCGAGCGAGTCGCCGTAGGCGGCGTGGCGCCCGGATGCGACCGTCAGCGGACCGGTCGGGTTCGCGCTCACGAACTCGAGCAGCATCCGCTCTGGCGGCTGTGCGCCGCCGGCGCCGAACGAGGCGCCCGCTTTGAGAGTGTCGCCTGCCGCACGACGCCACCAGGTTGCGGCCATGAACAGGTTGAGGAAGCCCGGCCCTGCCACCTCGACGCGCTCGAGGTCGGCGCCGAGGCGCTCTGACAGCAGCGCTCCCAGGCGCTCGGCAACCGCTCGCGGGGAATCGCCGATCGAGCCGGCGAGCAGCAGCGGAAGGTTGGTGGAGTAGTCGCCGAGCTCCGCGCGTGGCGGGCGGTCGAGGCGCGCGGGCGCCGTCGGCGCGCCGCTGCGCAACTCGCCGGCGACGGCCGAGAGG
>JACCXP010000363.1 GCA_013696905.1 Thermoleophilaceae bacterium | reverse complement strand
GGCCGAGGGCACGCCGCTGCCGCAGGCGGGCGGCGCCTGGGCCACGGCCGGCGCGCTGCCGGAGCTCGCGAGTGGCGGCACGGCGACCAAGGAGGTCGGCGGGGACTCGATCCTGTTCCTGCGCCTCGACGATGTCTTCTACGCCTACCGGCCCGACTGCCCGGCGTGTGAGGAGTCGCTCGCGGGAGCCACGCTCGACGGCTCGGAGCTCCACTGCCCAGCGTGCGCACGCCGCTACGACGCCCGCCGCGCCGGTCGCTGCCTGGACGCGCCGCGGCTCTACCTCGAGCCCGTGCCACTGTTGACCACCGACGCCGGCCTAGTGAAGGTCGCCGTAAGCGCCGCGGTCGCCTGATGGCTTCGCTCGCGTCGTCGCGCTTGCGCCGGGTCGCTCAGCGCCCGCCGCCGCCCGAGCGCGAGCTCGAGCCGGCCGAGGAGCGCTGCGGACTGTGCAACGCCGCGGTCGCACCCGAGCACAGGCACGTAGTGGACCTCTCGACCCGCGAGCTCAAGTGCACCTGCCGCCCCTGCTCGATCCTGTTCGACAGCCGCGCCGCGGGCGGAGGCCACTTCCGGCTCGTGCCCGACCGGCGCCTGAGCATCGAGGACTTCGAGCTCGACGACGCGCGCTGGACGAGCCTGCGCATCCCCGTCGAGATGGCGTTCTTCTTCCACAACACGCAGGTCGACCGCGTGGTCGCCTTCTATCCGAGCCCGATGGGGGCGACCGAGTCGCTGCTCGAGCTCGAGGCGTGGCGCGACCTCGAGGCGGCGAACCCGATCCTCGGCGAGCTCGAGCCCGACGTCGAGGCGCTGCTAGTCAGCCGCGCGCGCGGCGCGCGCGAGCACTGGCTGGTGCCGATCGACGACTGCTACGACCTCGTCGGCCTTATGCGCCTGCGCTGGAAGGGCCTGAGCGGCGGCCAAGAGGTGTGGCAGGAGATCGAGCGCTACTTCGAGCGGCTGCGCGCACGCGGAAAGGTCGCCACGAGGCAGGGAACCGCGAAGCAGGAGAACGCGTCCGCGGCTTGAGCCGGGGCGCGGAAAGGAGCAGCATGGGCAGGTACGTGAGGACGGGCAAGCCCGACACGACGCACGACGCGCCGTCGCACATCAAGGGAATCCACCAGGGCAACGAGCCGGGGAACTACGAGAAGCAGAAGGGCCACACGGCCGACGGCCGGTCGACCGCCGAGCGCTCGACCGGCGTAAACCCCAAGGCGCACGAGCCGATCGACCCCAGCATGCCGAACCTGTCGCCCGCCTAGGCGGGCGCGCCTTCCGGTCAAGCCAAACGCAGCGAAGGAGGAGCGATGTCCGACAAGACCCCTGAGCAAGACCGCCGCCAGACCGAGTCGCCGGAGCCCGGATCGGCCGGCGCCACCGAGGGCGGGCCCAGTCACGAGGAGGGCACGCCCCCGATCACCGAGGAGGGCGAGCACGGGCAGACCACGAGTCCTGCGGCGCCCGACGATGTCGGGGTGCCTGACGACCCAGGCTCAGAAAAGTAGCGGGAAGGCGGCATGGAGGCTCGCACAAGGCGCCCGGCGCTGCCCGCGCCAGGCGCCTCACCGGAGCTGACCTTCAGGATCGAGGAGGCCGGCGTGCTCGAGTACGCCGTCGGCCCGACGCTGCGCTTCGCGATCGCGATCGAGAGCCACGGCGGCCCGGTGCGCTCTGTCGCGCTCAACGCCCAGGTGCGGATCGCGGCCACGCAGCGGTCCTATGACGCGCGCGCGCAGAAGCTGCTGATGGAGCTGTTCGGTCCGACCGAGCAGTGGGGGCGCAGCCTGCGCAGCCTGCACTGGGCAAACGTCACGCTGCACGTTCCCGGCTTCCGCGAGCGCACGGTGGTCGACTTGGCGCTGCCGTGCACCTACGATTTCGAGCTGACCGTGTCGAAGTACTTCCATGCGCTCGAGGACGGCGAGGTGCCGCTCGAGTTCCTGTTCGGCGGCACCGTGTTCTACGCGGCGCCCGACGGACGGCTCCAGATCGGGCGGATCGGCTGGGACAAGGACGCGGAGTTCCGCCTGCCCGTGACCGTATGGGACCAGATGATGGATCGCTACTTCCCCAACAGCGCCTGGCTGCGGCTGCAGCGCGAGAGCTTCGACCGGTTGTACGCCTACAAGGCGGCCGGCGGCTTCGTCAGCTGGGAGCACGCGCTCGATGCGCTGTTGCCGAAGACGGGTGAGGCGGAGTAGCGATGGACGCGCTGCGAAAGATCGCCGACGCGGTGCTGTACGAGGGCTACATCCTGTGGCCCTATCGGCGCTCGGCGCTCAAGAACCGCCAGCGCTTCACCTTCGGCGGCGTCTACCCGCGCTCGCACAGCGAGGGCCGCGAGGACGACCCCTGGCAGATGCGCACCGAGGTGCTGCTCGAGCGCGACCGCGACGCGCGCGTGGACGTGCGCGTGCGATTCCTGCACGTCGTCGAGCGTCGTGTCGGGCGCGCGGCCGGCGACGGGCTCGAGTGGGTCGACGAGCTGACGGTCTCGGGCACCCGCTACCTGTCGTGGTCAGAGGCCACGGAGCGCGAGCTGGTCGTCGAGGGAGTGGCGCTCGCCGCGCTCGAGTCGCCGCTGATGGTGCCGATCGAGGTGGCGGCCGGAAGCGTAGAGGAGACGCTGCTCGAGCCCTCCGGTGAGCGCGCGGGCGCCGTGGTGCGGAGCTGGGGTGCGCTCGCCGGATCGGTCCAGCTCGCCGCTCGGAGCGTCGGGCCGAGCCTCTCCCGCCTCAGCGTCGAGATCGCCAATACGACCCCCTTCGCGGGCCACGACCGCGAGCAGGCGCTGCACCAGACCTTTTGCTCGACGCACACGGTCGTCCAGGCCACGGGCGGTGAGCTCGTGTCGCAGACCGACCCGCCCGAGCGGCTCGCCGCGGAGGCCGGGCGCTGCGTCAACACGGGTGCCTGGCCGGTGCTGGTCGGCGAGCCCGGCGAGCGCCATACGATGCTGTCTTCGCCGATCATCCTCGAGGACTATCCGCGGATCGCGCCCGAGAGCCCGGGCGACCTCTTCGACGGCGGCGAGATCGACCAGCTCCTCACGCTTAGCATCCTCAGCCTGACCGACGCCGAGCGGGCCGAGATGCGCGACTCGGACCCGCGCGCGCGCGCGATTCTCGAGCGCACCGAGGCGCTGTCGCAGGAGGACCTCATGCGCCTCCACGGGGCCGTCCAGGAGCTTCGCGTGGCGCGGCCGGCGTGAGCGCCATGGACGGCTGGGAGGAGCTGCGGGCGGCGGTGCCACGCACGATCACGGTGGCGGGGGTGGAGGTCGGGCGCGGGAGCCGGCTCGCGCTGCGCCCCGGGACGGGGGCCGACGTGTTCGAGCGCGCGCTCGCGGGGCAGGTGGGCATTGTCGAGACGATCCACCAGGACGTCGAGGGCCGCTTCCAGTTGGTCGTCACGCTCGAGGACGACCCCGGCCGTGACCTCGGCCAAGCGCGTCGCCACGGCCACCGCTTCTTCTTCTCACCCGAGGAGGTCGAGCCACTCGCCGGGCCGGCGCCGCCGCGCACGCGCGTGCTGGTGGCCGGGATCGGCAACATCTTCATGGGCGACGACGGCTTCGGGGTTGAGGTGGCGCGGCGGCTGCGCGACCGTGAGCTCCCCCGGGGCACCGAGGTGTCCGACTTCGGCATCAGGGGGCTCGACCTGGTCTACGCGCTGGGCGAGAACTACGACGCCGCGGTGTTCGTGGACGCGGTCCCGCGCGGCGAGGAGCCGGGCACCCTGTTCGTGATCGAGCCGGAGCTGGAGGCCCAGGACGAGCCGGTCGCCCTCGACGCGCACGGCATGGATCCAGTCAAGGTTCTGGCGCTGGCTGCCCAGCTCGGCAGCGTGCCGGAGCGAATCCTCGTGGTGGGCTGCGAGCCCCGCACGCGCATGACCGGCGACGAGGAGGAGATCGTCGGCGAGCTCAGCGAGCCGGTGAGGGCCGCGGTCGACGAGGCGGTCGTGCTTGTGGAGTCCGTACTCGGGGAACTGTTCGACGTACCCGACGTGCAAGACGTGCAAGGAGGCAGTTCATGAGCAAGGCAGCAGTAGCGGCGTTGGCCGCGATAGCGGGAACCGGTGCCCTGGTGGCCACGCAGCTACCCGAGCTTCGCCGGTACCTGAAGATCCGATC
>JACCXP010000349.1 GCA_013696905.1 Thermoleophilaceae bacterium | reverse complement strand
AGGGAGTGCCGATCGCGCTCGGCTCCCGCCGGCAGGACGCGGCGCGGGAGGCGGCCGGGCGCCTGCGCGAGCGCGTGCCGGGCGCCTCGGTCGAGGGGCTCGCGAACGCCGATGCCGCCGCTCGCGGGCCGATCGTCGTGCTGTCGGTTCCCTTTCGCGCCCAGTCGGAGAGCCTGACCAACCTGAAAGCTGTACTCGCTCCGGGCCAGGTGCTTCTCGACGTGACCGTGCCTCTAGCGGCAGCCGTCTCGGGCCGCGCGACGCGGCTGCTCGGGGTGCCCCAGGGCTCGGCAGCGCAGCAGGCGCGCGAGATGGCGCCCCAGGAGGTCGAGGTCGTCAGCGGGCTGCACACGGTCAGCGCGCGGACGCTGGCCGACCTCGAGCGACCGCTCGAGGAGGACGTGCTGCTGGCGGGCGACGACCTCGACGCCAAGGCGCGCGTGGCGACGCTGCTCGGCGCGATCCCGGGCCTGCGCCCGATCGACTGCGGGCCGCTCGAGATGGCACGCCTGATCGAGGGGCTGACGCCGCTCCTGATCTCCGTCAACGCGCGCTACAGGGCCCACGCCGGCGTACGGCTGATGGGGCTCCCGGACCCACGGTGGTAGTCGTTCTCGCCGGCGGGACCGGCGGAGCGAAGCTTGCGCGCGGCATGCTCGACGTCGTCGGCGCGGAGCGGCTGTGCGTGATCGTCAACACCGCCGACGACATCGAGGCATACGGCGTGCACGTGTCGCCCGACCCCGACCTCGTGACCTACTGGCTCGCCGACCTGATCGACGAGCGCGGCTACGGGATCCGCGGCGACAGCTTCGGCGTCATGGAGGCGCTCGAGTCGGCCGGAGAGCCGGCGTGGTTTCGCCTCGGCGACCGCGACCTCGCGATGTGCCTGATCCGGACTGAGCGCCTGCGCGCCGGCGAGCGCCTCACGAGCGCGCAGGCAGCCGTGGCGAGCGCGCTCGGGGTGGGCGCCCGCGTGCTGCCGATGTCCGACGATCCGGTCCGCGCCCACGTGCGCAGCGACGGCCGGCTGCGTCCGTTCCAGGAGTTCATGATCCTCGACGGCGGGGCCGCGCCGATCGAGGGCGTCGAGCTCGCGGGCATCGAGCGGGCGCGGCCGAGCCCCGAGGCGCTGGCGGCGATCGCGGCGGCCGAGGCGATCGTGATCGGACCCTCGAACCCGATCATCTCGATCGGGCCGATCCTCGCGATCCCTGGGCTGCGCGCTGCGCTCGTGGCCGCGCGCGCCCCGGTCGTCGCCGTCTCACCGTTCGTGGGCGGCCGAGCGGTCAAGGGGCCGACGGACGCCTTCATGGCTCAAGCGCGGCTGCCGCTCGGCGCCGAGGGCGTCGCACGGGCCTACGCGGGCGTGCTTGACGGCCTCGTGGCCGAGGAGCCCGCGCCGGGCGTCGCGGTGCTCGAGGCAGATACGCTGATGGCCTCCTCGCAGGCGCGCAGGCGCGTGGCGGCGCTGACGCTCGAGTTCGCCGCCTCGCTCCCTCGAGCGTGACCCGAGCGGCCCCGAACCCCCGACCGACACCGGACCATGCGAACGCTCGCGATCGTCCCCGTCAAGAAGCTCGACGCCGCCAAGCAGCGCCTAGCCGTGCTGCTCGGTGCCGGAGCGCGCGAGGCGCTCGCGCAGGCGATGTTCACGGACGTGCTCGCCTCGCTGCGACGCGTCGAGCGGCTCGCGCGTGTGGCAGTCGTCACGGGCGACGCGACCGCGATGGCGGCCGCGCAGGGCGAGGGCGTCACGGTGCTCGACGACCCCGCGCCCGCCGGGCAGTCGGCGGCAGTCGCGATCGGCATCCGCCACGCGCTCGCCAGGGGCTACGAGCGCGTGCTGTGCGTGCCCGGGGACACGCCCCTGCTCGACCCCGCCGAGGTCGACGCTCTGCTCGCGCTGACTACGCCCGAGCCGAGCGTGACGATTGTCGCCGACCGCCACGGCGAGGGCACGAACGCGCTCGCGATCGTGCCGCCGGGGGCGTTCGAGCCGAGCTTCGGGCCGCACAGCCTCGCACGCCACATCGCCGCCGCCGAGGCCGCCGCTCTGCCCTGCCGGATACACGCCTGTGCCTCGCTCGAGCACGACGTGGACACCCCCGAGGACCTCGCCGAGCTGTGGACCGAGCTCGACCGCCATCGTGGCCTCGCCCCCCGGACGCGCGGCGCACTGCGCCAGCTCGACCGGGCGCGGGTGGCGGGGTCGGCCTCGATCGCCGAGATCAGGGTTCGCTCCTCGGTCGAGGAGCTCCACCGCTGGACCGAGACTCCCTGACGCTGCGCGCGCTCGCGGGGTTGCCCGAGGTGCGCCCGGGCGACGACCTCGCGGCGCTGCTGGTCGAGGCCTGCCCCGAAGACCTCGCCTCGGGCGACGTGCTCGTGGTCGCGCACAAGGTGGTCTCGAAGGCCGAGGGGCGCCTGCGTCGCCTGAGCGACGTGGACCCGGGGGCTCGTGCGCTCGCGTTGGCAGCGCGACTCGACAAGGACGCGCGCATGGTTCAGGTCGTGCTCGACGAGTCGGCGTCTGTGCTGCGCGCCGAGCGCGGTGTGCTCGTGTGCGAGACGAGCCACGGCTTCGTGTGCGCGAACGCCGGCGTCGATCGCTCGAACGCGGGCTCCGACGACGAGCTGGTGCTGCTGCCGGCCGACCCGGACCGCTCGGCGCGCGCGCTGCGCGCCGCGATCGCGAGCGCGACCGGCGCGCGCCCGGCGATCGTGGTCTCCGACTCCTTCGGGCGGGCCTGGCGACTCGGTCAGACCGACGTCGCGATCGGCGCGGCGGGGCTGCGGGTGCTCGACGACTGGCGCGGGCGCCTCGACTCGGTCGGGCGTGGGC
>JACCXP010000302.1 GCA_013696905.1 Thermoleophilaceae bacterium | reverse complement strand
CGCCTTGGGCTCCGCAGCCCACGAGCGCCCCGGCGCCGAGGCGCTCGCGCACCGCGGCGAGCCCGGCGGCCGCGTCGGGCACGTTGGGCGCGCCGGCGAAGACGACCGCGAGATCCACTGGGGCGTCGCCAAGATCGTGGGCGGCGCGGTCGGCCGCCTCGGCGTAGGAGGCGACGCCCGAGTCGTCGGCGGACAGACCGGTGGCGATGCGCGGCCCCACTCGCACATCTTCGCGCGGTCGGGCCGCCCCGTCCACCGGAAGCTCGGGTCGACATGCTGTCCAGCGCGGGAGGAGCGAGTTTGGCCCGCGGTCCATTGGACCGGCGCCGCGCCGATTCGATACTGAGCTCATGCCCTCACCAGCCGTCAAGCGCTATCGCCTGCTGCCCGCGGATCCGGTGCCGGCGGGCGCGCGGCCGGCGGTGCGCCGCCTCTCGCTCGCGCGGGTCGCCTCCTCTCCCCGCTCGGCGCTCGGGATCGATCGCCACCTGCGGCTCGAGCAGATCGCGGGGAATGCCGGGAACGGCGCCGGGGCAGACCGTGCTGGCGCCTAGAGCAGCCGCTGCTGCGCCTCGACCGGCGCGGGTCCGGGATTCTGGCCGATCAGCTCGCGGAAGCGCCGCGCGGCCGTCGGGGCGTCGGCCGAGCGGTTGTTGTTGAACATGACGTGCACCTCGCCCGCATCCTCTGCCAGCTGCGCGGCACGGCCGGCGATCTCCGACAGCTCCTCGTCCGCGTAGACCCAGCCGAACCGCTCGGCCACCGTCCTGCCTGACATGTAGCCCTCGGTGTTGCGTCCGTGGACGCGCACGTAGGCGAGGTCTGAGCGCGTGACCGCGTCTACCGCCGGCATGATCGGCACGTGCTCGCCGGGCGGGGCATCGACGCACACGAACGCCGCGCGGTGGGTCTCGAAGAAGTCGAGCGTCGACTCGATGCGCTCGTCGGAGACCCAGCCGCGGTGGCGAAGCTCGAGCGCGACACGCTGGGGCGACAGGCGTTCGAGCAGCGGCTCGAGCTCCTCGAGGCCGTGGCGATCGGGCGAAAACGCGGGCGTGAGCTGGAGCAGGAACGAGCCGAGCTTGCCGGCGCGATCGAGCGGAGCGACCGCCTCAAGGATCTCGTCGAGGAGCGCCCGCTCGAGCTCGGCGGTGAGCCTGACGCGCCCGCGCTCGTTGGTGACGGCGCCCTCGCGCAGGCCCGGTGGCAGCGAGTCCAGCTGCGCCGCGTGGCGCGAGAGCAGGCGGTGGAGCTTGACGTCGAAGACGAACGGGGGCGGCGTGACGGCGTCCCAGCGCGCCACGGTCGCCAGCTCCGGCACGGCGTAGAACGTCGAGTTGACCTCGACCGCCTCGAACCGCTCGGCATACCAGGACAGGCGCTCGCGGGCCGCGAGCCCGCGCGGGTACCAGTCCTCGACGAAGCCGGGGTCGGCCCAGCTCGAGGTGCCGACGACGACGCGTCCCGCCATCGGCCCGACGGCGCTCTAGCGCTCTAGCGCCCGGCGGGCAGCCGGCCTTGTGCGAGGTAGGCGCCGCCGAAGAGCAGCGTCTCCACGCGCAGGTCCGGGACGAGGGCCGACAGCCGCCCCCACGGGCGCGCGAGCCCGTCGAAGGTGGTCGAGTATTGGGCCGCGAGCGTCCACAGGTAGCTGTTCATGCCGGGAGCCCACCATGCGGCCCACTTCGCGCCGGCGACCACGACGCGCGCCCCGGGGCGGGCCTGTCCGAGCACGTTGGCGAGCGCCTCGGGCGACTGGGTCACGTCGTGGGCGAAGGAGATCAGGACGGCGTCTGGCTCGACAGCCAGGTCGGCCTCCTCGATCGAGGTCTCGACCAGCTCGACGTTGGCCCAGCCCGCCTTGTCGCAGCGCGAGCGTGCGCGCTCGAGCATCTCCGGGCTGAGATCGAGGCCGACGATCCGCCCGCCCGGCCCGATCGCCTGCTCGAGCGCGGGGAACGACAGCCCGGTGCCACAACCGACGTCGACTACGACGGCGCCCTCGCCGAGCTCGAGCGCCGCGACGGCGCGCCGGCGGATCGGCTCGGCGGCAGCGGCGTGCATGTCGTGCGTGCCGGCGTTTACGGCGTAGAGGCGTGCGATCCGCGCCAAGCGCTCGCGTCGGGCGTCGGCGGCCGCCTGGGGGCCCTGCTCCGCGGGCGCGGGCTCCGGCTGAGGCGACTCCAGCTCGACGCCGATCAGCGGCACGACAGAGATCGGCGGCTCGTCGTCCCTTGCGACGGTGTCCTCGCCGGGCGCCCGCCCGTGTCCGTTGTCCGCCTTGGCCTGCCGCGCCTTCTTGGAGCGGCCCTCGGGCTCGGCCATGGTGCCCCCTATGTTGAAGTCCAGGTACCTATGAGTAGCTCATTTGTCGACCGGCGTCTACAGGTGCGTCCGCGGATCGACTCGACCGGCCGACACCCGACCTTGAGGAGCCCGGATGGCAGAGACGAAGCTCTGGTTCGCCGCCTCCACCGAGGAGCTCCAGCCTTCGGAGATGCTCGAGCAGGGCGGCTCGATCCGTACCTACGGCGAGCGGGTGCTCCCGGCGCTGCGCGGAGGGTGAGCTCGAGCGGGCTCAGCGGCCCCGCCCGCCGAAGCTCTGCGCGCCGGGGGCGACGGCGCGCAGGTCGGCCGCATCGTCGCTGCTCCACGCGCGCTCGGGCTCGATGTGGCGGACCTCGGCGAGCGGCAGGTCGTCGCGCTCGAGCCGGTGCACGGCGCGCACGACCACATTGGTCACGCCCTCGCGACGCTCGAGCGTGCCCTCGGCGGCGACGAACGGCTCGGCGCGCACGGCGAGCCGGTGTGAGTCGTGCACCGGCGGGGGCACGACCAGGTTGATCACGCCGTGCTCGTCCTCGAGCAGCATGAAAGTGACCCCCTTGGCGGTCGCCGGGCGCTGGCGGGCGACGACGAGCCCGGCCACCCGCACGCGGGCGCCGTGCGGTGCACGCTCGAGCTCCCGGCTCGAGAGCACGTCCTCCCCGAGGCCCGGGCGCAGCAGCTCGAGCGGGTGGTCGCCGAGCGTGATGCGCGTCGACCCGTAGTCGGCGAGCAGACGCTGCCACGCCGTCATCTCGGGCAGCGCCGGCGCCTCCCCTTCGAGCGGCAGCGCGAGCTGGGTGCCGCGCGCCGTGCGCACCCCTGGGGCCGCCACCCCGAGCAGCCAGAGCGCCCGGCGACGACCGCCCGCGAGTGCGTCACAGGCTCCCGCAAAGGCCAGCAGCCCGAGTCCGTCGGAGCGGGCGCCGCAGCGTGCGGCGAGGTTCTCGACCGAGCGGAACGCACCACCGCGCTCGCGCTCCGCCACGAGCTCCGCGGCGTCCTCTGCCCGCACCCCGCCGACGTAGCCGAGCCCGACCCGCACGGCGCCGCCGGGCTCGACCTTGCACTCGACCCCGCTCGCGAGCACGCATGGCCCGAGTACGACGATCCCACGCCGCTGCGCCTCGTGGGCGAGCGCGTCGGGCGGGTAGAAGCCCATCGGCTGCTCGTTCAGCAGCGAGCACAGGAACTCGGGGCCGTAGTGCACGCGCAGCCAGGTCGACTGGTAGGCGAGCAGCCCGAACGCCGCCGAATGCGCCTTGGGGAAGCCGAACCCGGAGAAGCCGACGATCTGCGCGTAGACGCGCGCCGCGACCTCGGGCGCCGCCCCGCGCGCGACCGCGCCGTCGATGAAGCGCTGCTCGTGCGCCCGCATGGCGGCGTCCGAGCGCTTCTTGGACATCGCCCGTCGCAGCCCCTCGGCCTCGCCCGCCGAGAAGCCGGCGAAGGCCATCGCAACCTCTATGACCTGATCCTGGAAGACGATCGTGCCGAGCGTGTCGCGGAGCACGGGCTCGAGCGAGGGGTGCTCGTAGGGGACTACGTATAAGGGGTCCGCCCGCAGCGCCTTGCGGCGCTCGATGTATGGGTGCACGGCGCCGCCCTGGATCGGCCCGGGGCGCACGAGCGCGACCTGCACGGTCAGGTCCTCGAGCGTTGCGGGCAACGTGCGCGGGAGCATCTGCATCTGCGCGCGGCTCTCGATCTGGAAGACGCCGGTGGTCTCGGCGGCCTGGATCGTGCGGTAGACCTCGGCGTCGTCGAGCGGGATGCGCGAGAGGTCGATCCGCTCACCGCGCACGCGCGCGATCTCCTCGACGCAGCGCTCGACGGCCGACAGCATCCCGAGGCCGAGCACGTCGATCTTGAGGAAGCCGGCGTCGGCGCACGACTCCTTGTCCCACTGCACCATCTGGCGGCCAGCCATTGCCGCCGGCTGCACCGGGCAGACGTCGATCAGGTCCTCGGTCGAGATCACCATGCCGCCGGGGTGCTGGCTCAGGTGGCGCGGCAGGTAGGCGGCCTCGCGGATCAGGTGCGCGAGCGCTCCCCAGCGCGCGCCGGCGGCCGTGCGCTCGCCGAGCGCCTCGCCGAGCACCGCCTCGATCCGCTCGCCGCCGAACGGGTCGGCGGCGCGCGCCACGCGCTCGACGTCCACCCCGGGGAGCCCGAGCGCCTTGCCGAAGTCGCGCACCGCCGAGCGCACGCGGTAGGTCGAGAAGGCGGCCACGAGCGCCGAGCGGTCTTGACCGTAGCGCTCATGCATGCGCGGGATCAGCTGCTCGCGGATGTCGCGCGGGAAGTCGAGGTCGATGTCCGGTAGCGCCGTGATCTCGTCGTTCAGGAAGCGCCCGAGGTTGAGGCCCGACTCGATCGGGTCGACGTGCGAGAGGCCGGTGAGGTAGCAGACGATCGAGGAGACGCTCGATCCCCTCCCCCGCCCCGGCGGCAGCAGCGAGCGGGCCGAGCTCGGGCCGCGCACCTCGACTGCCACCTCGCGCGCGAGCTCGAGCAGGTCGCGGTGCAGCAGGAAGAAGCCGGACAGCCGCAGGCCGCGGATCACCGCGAGCTCCTGCTCGAGCCGCCCCGCGGCCTCGTCGTGGTGCGGGTGGCCCTCGTAGCGCTCGTCGAGGCGCGCGCGGCAGATCTCGGCCAGGCGGCGGTCGGCGCTCGGGTCGTCTGAGCCCGGATAGCGGTAGTCGAGGTCGCGCGTGAGATCGAAGCGCAGGCGGTCGGCCAGGCGCGCGGACTCGTGCACCGCCTCGGGATGGTCGCGGAAGCGCTCTGCCATGGCGCTCGGCGAGGCGAGCACGTGCGAGCGGTTGCCGCGCCGCGCGGGCTCCGACTCGTCGAGCGTGGTGCGCCCGCGCACGGCCACGAAGGCGTCCTGGAGCAGGGCGCGTGAGCGGTGGTGGGCGTGCACGTTGCCGGTGGCGACGCATGCGACGCCGAGCCGCTCGGCGAGCTGCGCGAGCAAGCGGTTGCGGCGGCGGTCGTTGCGCGCGAAGGGGCGCTGGAGCTCGACCCGCAGCCGCTCGGGCCCGAAGATCGCGCGCAGGCGGCGCCCGATCGCCGCGGCCTCGGCGTGGCGCTC
>JACCXP010000282.1 GCA_013696905.1 Thermoleophilaceae bacterium | reverse complement strand
GATCGCGCCGGCAGGCGCCCCGGGCGCGAGCAGGGGCGGGCAGGCGTCCGAGAACGGCAGCGCCACCAGCCGCGATCCGGTCAGGCGGCTGCGCACGATCGCCAGCGGCAGCCCCGCCACGGGCTCGTCGCGCTCGCCGCGCGCCAGACAGGCGACGATCTCGTAGCCGTACTGCTCGGCCAGCAGGCGCAGCCAGGCCGGATGATGGAAGATCGACGCCTGGACCGCCGTTGCGGCCAGCGTACTCCAGCGCGCATCCGCGATCGGCTCGACGGTCTCGATGGCCAGCTCGGCGCTCGGCGTCAATCCCATATCCATCCCCACAGGGCGCGCAAGCGCCGCTCGCGGGCGGAGAACGGGCGCGAGCTCTTGCCCGCCAGATAGTCCTCCCAGCTGCGCGCCGTCGCCTGCAACCGGCTTGCGTAGTCCGGCAAGTCGCCGTTGTACACCAGCAGGCCCTTGGTCTCGCCGTGGCGGTCGATCAGATCGCTCAGGTAGCGATAGCCGACGCGGATGTTGTGCCGCGGCACCCAGGCGCCGCCGAGCGCGTCGGCCTCGTCCTGCAGCTCGACCGAGGTCAGCTGCGTGGGGCCGACGCCCTGGCGGCCGTAGCCGCGGGCCAGCGCGCGCCGCATCTGGCGGTAGCGGGCCTCGGTCACCGGGCCGCCCAGCACGGGGTTGGTCCGCTCGCCGTAGCGGTTCTTGCCGAACACGTTGCGATAGTTGGACTCCTCGTGCACCAGCGCCGCGGCGAGCGGGAGGCGCAGGCCGGCGCGCCGGGCCTCTTCGACGACGAAGCGGCCGTAGCCGTGCCCGCGCTCGCATGACGGGCAGGCGTCGATCTTGGCGACCAGGCGGCCGGTGCTGCGCGCGGGCTCGGAGTCGCGCGCCGCCCACAGCTCGAAGGCGACCACGAGCGTCGCGGCGAGCGCGATCGCGGCCAGCGTCGCGACGATCAGGACCCTGCGCACCCTTCGCCGGGTCGACGCGCGATGGGGGGTGGCCGGGCTCAAGCATCCGAGCATACGGATACGCTTCGGCGTGCCAATGGGGCCGCGTGGCGCAGCGTTTTCGGGATCGGCCCCGCTCGGCTCGGGCCGCTCGCACCGGATCGCGATGCTGCTCGAGAACGAGCGCTACCCGCAGGACACCCGCGTGCGCCATGAGGCCGAATCGCTGGTGGCCGCCGGTCACCGGGTCACGGTGATCGCCCCGCGCGGGCAGGAGCAGGCGCGTGTGGAGACGATCGACGGCGTGATCGCCCGGCGCTACCGCCTGCCGGTCGCGTCGGGCGGCCTGCGCGAGCTTCTGATCGAGTACGCGGTCGCCCACGTGCAGCTGTTCGCGCGGGGTCTGCGAGAGCTGTTCGCGGGCGCGACCGTCGTCCACCTCCACAATCCGCCCGACACGCTGTTCCCGCTCGGCCTGGTTGCCCGAGCGCTCGGGCGCAGGGTGGTCTTCGACCACCACGACCTCGCGCCCGAGCTCTTTCGCCAGAAGTTCGGTCCCTCGCGGCTCGAGGCGGTGCTGAGCGCGGCCGAGCTGGCCAGCCTGCGCAGCGCCGACGCGGTGATCGTCACCAACCACAGCGCGCGCGAGCGTGCGCTCGCGCGTGGTGTGTCGCCGGCACGGGTCGCAGTCGTGCGAAACGGCCCGCGGGCGGCCACGCTGAGCCACTCCGTCGACCAGCGCCCGGGCGCCCTGCGGGACCCGCGCTTGCTGTTCGTGGGTGAGCTCGAGCCCCAGGACGGCGTGATGGCCTTCCCTCGCATCCTCTCGCTGCTGCGCGACGAGCACGGTCTAGGTGAGGCGCGGCTGACCGTGATCGGGGACGGGTCTTGCCGCGCGCCGCTCGAGCGGGCGCTCGCCGCCGCCGGGCTGGCCGATCGGGTGCGCTTCACCGGCTGGGTCGCCCACCGGCTCGTGCCCGGCCTGCTCGCTGAAGGCGACATCTGCGTCGATCCCGCGATCTGCGACGAGAAGAATCACCGCTCGACGGCTACCAAGACGGCCGAATACCTCGGCGCAGGACGCCCAGCGGTCTCGTACGACGTCGTCGAGACGCGCCGGACGGCCGAGGACGCCGCGGCCTATGCCCCCTGCCACGACGAGCGCGGATTCGCGGCCCTGATCGCCGAGCTTGCGGGTGACCCCGAGCGCCGCCGTGACCTCGGTGAGCGCGCTCTTGCGCGGGCGAGCGAACTCGTATGGGAGCATTCTGAGACGGCGCTGGTCAGCAGCTACGCTCGACTTTAGGAGTTCTCGTACACATGCACGGAAGATGAGGCTTAGATGAGCATCGAGCTCGGCGAGCGCCAGGAGGGCGAGGAGGCGAGCTGGTACGAGCCACGGCGTCCAGGCGGTGACAGCGCTGGCTTCATCGCGCTGCTCGCGGTCGTGGCGCTCGCGGTGGTGGCGCTCGCCGCAGCGTCCGGATACCTGGTCGCCAACCGCAGCCCTACGGTCTACGGCGCACAGGCGGTCATCTTCTACCAGGGCAAGCGGGTCGACGCCGACGACTCGCCCGCCGAGCGCGTGATCGCTACGCAGGAGGCCCTGATTCAGAGCCGCACAGTGCTGCAGCCGGTCGCGGACGAGGTCGGCATACCGGTGTCACGGCTCGAGGGCGCGTTGGAGGTGGACACGGGGCAGAACAACGTGCTCACGGTCACCGTCGGCGACGAGGACCCCAACCGCGCCCTCGCGCTGGCGCAGGGCGTTACGGAACGCTACGTCGATCTCGTGGCGAGCACCGCCTCGTCGAGCTTCGACAGCAGCGAGCGCTCGCTGCAGCGTCGGATTGCCGCCCTCGAGCGGCGAGCGGGCCAGCCCGGGCCCGTCGGCGAGAACGCGAGGGCTCGGATCGGGGACTTCGAGCAGCGCCTCGCCCAGCTCGAGCTCGAGCGCTCATCGCAGGCGCGCGCGCGGGCGGTCACGCCGGCCTTCGTGCTTGGAGACCCGCTGCAGCCCAAGCCCGAGCGCGGCGCCGCCATCGGCCTCGTGGCGGGCGCGCTGATCGCCGTGGTCATGGTCACGCTGCTCGCGCGCCGGCGCTTTCGCACTTATCGGCGCTGAGCTCGGGGGGGCCGGCGCGCCTCGCGCGACCGCCGGCCCCGGACGGGGGGTGGCGCGCGACTCGGCGGCGGTGGCGGGGTGGACAACGGTCAGCCGCGTCACCGGCTTCGCGCGCGCCATCGCGGTGGCGGCGGTCCTCGGGCCCACCTACCTTGGCAACACTTACCAGGCCGTTAACGGCCTTCCCAACCTGGTCTTCGAGCTGCTCACCGGGAACCTGCTCGCGACGCTGCTTGTGCCCGCGTTCGTGCGTTTCGTGGACCGCCGCGACCGCGCGTCGCTCGAGCGTGTGGTCGGCGCGTTCCTCGGGCTCGCGCTCGCGACGTTTGCCGTCATCGCGGTGCTCGCGGTGCTGGCCGGCGAGCTTCTGCTGCAGTTGGTGACGCTCGGCGTCGAGGATGCGGGCGTGGCCGGCGACCAGCGCCGCGTCGGCTTTCTGTTGCTGCTGATGGTGGTGCCCCAGGTGCTGCTGTATGCGGTCGCCGGGGTCGGCGGTGCGGTGTCGAACGCGCACGGCCGCTTCAGCCTGCCGGCGGCGGCGCCGGCGCTCGAGAATGTGGGGATCTTGGCCACGCTGGCGGTCGTTGCGCTGGCATTCGGAACCGGTGCCACGCTCGAGGATGTGGGCATGGCCGAGCTGCTCGTGCTCGGGCTGGGCTCGACTGCCGCGGTCGGCCTGCACGCAGGCGCGCAGTGGTGGGGCGCGCGGCGGGTGGGCGTGAGCATGCGCCCGCGACTGGGCTGGCGCGATACCGACATGAACGAGCTGCTCCGCGCCGGGGCGCCGTCGCTCGGGTACTCCTCCCTCAACGCGCTGCGTTGGCTGGCCGTGCTGGTGGTCGCCAACGCGGTGCCAGGCGGCGTCGTCGCCTTCACGCTGGCGATCAACTTCTACTACCTGCCGATCGCGATCGGGGCGCGGCCCGTGGCGATCGCGCTGCTCCCGCGACTGGCGCGGCTGCATCAGGCGCGGACGACGGCCGGCTTCCGCGATGAGTGGGTGCACGGTGCGGCACTCGCACTGTTCGTCACCGTGCCGGCCGCAGTCGCCTATCTGGTGCTCTCCACGCCGCTCGCGCGGGCAGCATCCCTCGGAGAGATGGCGACCCCCGACGGCATCGCGCTCGTGAGCGTCTCGCTGGCGGCCCTCGCCGCCGGCATCGTGGGCGAGGCGCTGTTCGTGATGGGCACGCACGCCTCATACGCTCGCGGCGACGCCCGGTCGCCGTTTCGCGCGATGGTCCTCAAGACGCTGGTCTCGATGGCGGGCATGGCGGTCGTAGCCTGGCGGCTCGAGGGGGCCGCGCTGCTGCTGGGACTTGGGCTCGTGCTCTCGCTGGCCGACATCGCCGGCGCCGCCGACCTTTGGCGCCGTGTCGAGATCGGCCTGCCGCGCGGGAGCGCGCGGCTCGCACCGGCCGTTGGCCGTGCGCTCGTCGCGTCGATCCTGATGGCGGTGCCGGCCTTTCTGGTGGCTGCCGGCGTGGCCGGCGCGGTCGGGGGCGCGGGCGGCGAGGTACTGGCCGTCGCCGCGGCGACGCTGGTCGGAGCGGCGACCTTCCTCGCCGTCCAGCGCTCGTTGAGGTCGCCGGAGCTGGGGCTCTTCGTGTCGGCGCTGCGCCGGGGCGGAGCCCGGCCGGCCGGTGAGCGATAATCAAAGCGCGTATGGAGGCTCGACACGGGGACCTGACGCGCACCTGGCCACGGCCGGGGACGCGCCGCGACTCGCTGGGCGACCTGCGAATAATGCTGGTTGCGGGGGCGCTCGCCGTGCTCGCCGGCGCGCTGGCAGGCTTGCCACTCGCGCTCGCGCTCGGCGTGCTGACGGCGATCTGCCTGTTCGCGCTTGTGGCCGCACGGCCGGTGGCCGGCAGCTACCTGCTGCTGGCGGCGACGCCGCTGCTCGTGGGCGTGGACCGCGGCCAGCTCGTGCCGCTGCTGCGTCCGAGCGAGGTGCTGGCGCTGGTGGTCGGCGCGGCGGTCGTGGCCCGACTGCTGTTCGAGCTAGCCTCGGGGGCGTCCCTGCGCCCGCGCGTCGCGCCCCTCGACGCGGTCGTGCTGGCACTCGTGCTGGCCGGATCGGTGCTGCCGCTGGTGTGGATGTTCGCTCGCGGGCGTGAGATCGCCCAGGAGGACCTGCTCTACGCGCTGTGGCTGTGGAAGTACTTCGCCGGCTATGTGATCGTGCGCGTGACCGTGCGCGAGGAGCGCCAAGTGCGCGTCTGCCTGTGGATCGCGCTGGCCGCCTCGGCGCTCGTGGGCACGATCGGGATCCTGGAGGCGCTCGGGCTGCTGGGGCTGCCCGAGCTGCTCGCTCGCTACTACACGCCCGATGGCCCCGGCACGGCGGTCGAGGCGCGCGCCTCGTCGACCACCGGCTCGCCATTCGCGCTCTCGGACCTGATGCTGTTCAGCCTCGCGATCGCCGCCGCCTGGTACCTGCGCGTCGGCACGCGGCGGCTGCTGATGGCGGCATTGTCGGTCGTGTTCGTCTTCGGCCTGATCGCCTCAGGCAGCGCTTCGGGCCTCGTCGGCCTGGCCGCCGGGGTGGTGGGGCTCGGGCTGATCACCCGCCGGCGCGGGCGGGTGGCGCTCGTGGCGGCGCCGCTGACCGGCCTCGCCGGGGTCGCGCTGAAGCCGGTCATCGATGCCAAGCTCGCCAACCTCGACCCTGTGACCGGGCTACCGCACAGCTGGGTCGGGCGCCTGGACAACCTGCAGACCTTCTTCTGGCCCGAGATAGCGCGCGACGGGAACTGGCTGACCGGTGTCCGGCTCGCGGCGCGCGTGCGCGCGCCCGAG
>JACCXP010000260.1 GCA_013696905.1 Thermoleophilaceae bacterium | reverse complement strand
TCGCCGCGGGGGGCTACGTGCCGCCGGTCGACGCCGCCGAGGAGATGCGGGCGGCGGACTCGGAGACGCTGCTGATCGCGCAGATCGAGACGGTGGCGGGGCTCGAGCGCCTCGACGAGATCGCCGCCATCGACGGGATCGACGTGCTGTGGGTCGGCCAGGCCGACCTCACCGCCTCGCTCGGCAAGCCGGGCTCCTACGAGGATCCCGAGTTCCTGGACGCGCTCGCGCGCGTCGCCGAGGCCGCCGAGCGAAACGGCAAGGCCGCCGCCTACCTCGCGCTGTCGGTGGACGAAGGTCGGCGGATGCTCGCGCTCGGCTACCGGATGATCGCCTACGGCGCAGATCTCTGGCTCTACCAGTCGGCGCTCCGCGACGGGCTCGCGCGGCTCCGCGACGAGGTGAAGTGACCCGGCAGGGTCCGATCGGCGTCACGGGCGCCTCGGGCGAGGTCGGCGGCCGGGTCACGCGCCGCATCGCCGATCGCGGGCTCGCACAGCGCCTGGTCGTCCGCGACGCCGCTCGCGCGCCGCGCCTGCCCGGCGTGGAGGTCACCGTGGCGGGCGACTACGGCGACACGGAGGCCATGACCGAGGCGCTCGCCGGGCTCGAGACGGTCTTCCTCGTCCCCGCGAGCGAGGATGCCGACCGGATGCGGCTGCACCGGAGCGCGGTCGACGCCGCGGTGGCGGCCGGCGTCGAGCGCATCGTCTACCTGTCGTTCCTGGCCGCGGCACCCGAGGCGACCTTCACCTTCGCGCGCGACCACTACTGGACCGAGCAGCACATCCGCGGCACGGGGCTCGAGTTCACCTTCCTGCGCGCGAGCCAGTACCTCGACTGGGTGCCGGTGTTCGCCTCAGCCGAAGGGGTCATCGCCGGCCCCGCGGGCGACGGTCGCGTCGCCTGGGTGGCGCGCGACGACATCGCCGACGTGGCGCTCGTCGCGCTCACCGACCCACGCCACAGCGGCATGACCTACGACATGACGGGGCCCGAGTCGCACACGCTGAGCTACGCCGCCGAGCAGCTCTCCGCCTTTTCCGGACGGCCAGTGACCTACCGGGTCGAGACACTCGAGCAGGCCTACGCCTCGCGAGCGTCTTACGGGGCGCCTCAGTTCGAGGTCGACGGCTGGGTTACCTCCTACGTCGCGGTCGCGACCGGCGAGCTCGATGTCGTGTCGGGGACCGTCTCCGAGCTGGCCGGCCACCGGCCGCAGACGCTGCCGGAGTTCCTCGCGGCGAACCCTGCAAGCTACGCGCACCTGGTGCCGAGCTGACGAGTGGGCGGCGGTACCAACTCCGGCCTGCCGGCGGGGGGCCGCAGACGGCTCGCTACGCGACGGCCTCGCTCAGCGGCCGCCCGGCCGACTGAAGGACCGCGAGCAGCTCCTCGAAGCGACGCCTGCCCTCGTCGGCCAGCACGGCGCGCCGCCGGTCGGACGCCGGGTCGGCGACCGCCTGCTTCCACACCGAGCGCCCGGCGATGAAGCCGACGGCGCCCCCGTTCAGCGCATGGCCGAGGCGCTCGACGAACTCATCGTGCCCGACGCCCGCCGAGAGCACCGCCCACGGAACCGCGACGGCATCGGTCACGGCCGAGCAGGCCTCGGGCGTGCCCGGGTACTCGAGCTTGAGCAGCTTCGCGCCACACTGCTCGAGGAAGACCGCGCAGTCGCGTACGAGCTCTGGCTTTCGCCGCTCGAAATCGGCCTCGTCCTCGTCTTCGAGGCGGAAGGTGAGCGCCTCCACCACGCACAGCAGGTCGTGGGCGCGGCAGTCCTCGACCACCGAGCGCACGACGCCCGCGGTGTGGCCGTCGAGGTCCTCGCGGTCGGGGCGCAACCACACGTGCAGCTTGGCCGCCGTGCCACCCAGCCGACGCACGCCGGCCGCGCCGACGCCGGGATCGACGCTCGACGGGCGAAGGCCGTCACAGAAGGGCGTGTCGTCTTGTTCGAGGGAGACCAGCAGGCCGACTTCGCGCGGCAAGGCTCCCCGGTCGATAGCGGTCGGCAGCCCGATCGTGGGGTCGAGCAGGACGGCGCTCGCGAGCGGCCCGAGCTCCTCGACGATCTCGAGCTTGATCTCCTGCAGTCGCTCGGGCTCACGGGCGCTCCCCCCCTCGAGCAGCACCGCGAGGTCGACGCGCTGGTCGGCGGCCAGCACGGCGAGCTTGCCGTCGTCGGTCGAGATCAGCTGCAGCGCGCGGCGCTCGGCAGTGGTCAACTCCATCGGTGCGGGCATGGTATATCGGCCCCCAACACGAGGAGGGGTCTTGGAGCTGTTGCTCGGCATCGACGTGGGCACGACATTCTGCAAGGCCGGGGCCGTCGCCCTCGACGGCGCCGAGCTGAGCCACGCGCGGGAGCAGACGCCGTGGCGCCAGGCCGGCGGCCACACCGACGCCGACCCGCGAGCGTTGCTTCACGCCTGCGTCGCGGCGGCGCGTAG
>JACCXP010000226.1 GCA_013696905.1 Thermoleophilaceae bacterium | reverse complement strand
GGTCGGCAAGCTGCGCCGCGACGCCGAGGCGGAGGTCGCGTGGACCGCGCGCTCGGCCGACTACTACGCGGCCCATCCGCCGCGCCGGGTGACGGCGGGCAGCGCCCGGGTGCATTCCCGCCCGCTCGGCGTGGTCGCGGCGATCACGCCGTGGAACGTTCCGCTCGTCACGCCGGCCTGGAAGTGGCTGCCCGCGCTGATGGCCGGCAACGCCGTGCTGTGGAAGCCCTCGGAGCTGGCTACGGGAGTGGCGGTGGCGGCTCACGAGCGCCTGCTCGCTTCGGGGATCCCGCCCGAGGTGTTCGGGCTCCTGGCGGGCGGGCCGGCAGTGGGTCGTGCGTTGTGCGAGGACGAGCGGGTCGCGGCAGTGCATTTCACCGGGTCGGAGGCCACGGGGCGGGCGATCGCCGGGGTGCTCGCGCCGCGACTGGGGCGGTGTGCGCTGGAGCTGAGCGGCCTCAACCCGGCGCTTGTGTTCGCTGACGCCGACCTCGACCACGCGGCCGACTGCATCGCCGCCTGCGCCACCGCCCTGGCGGGCCAGAAGTGCACTGCCACACGACGCGTGCTCGTCGACGAAGCGGTTCGGAGACCGCTCCTGGATCGATTGACGAAGCGACTGAGTGCCTTGCGCCCCGGCGACCCACGCGACCCGCGAACCTCGATCGGCCCGCTGATCACGCCGCAGACGGCCGCGCGCGTCGAGGACGAGGTCGCCGCTGCGGTGGCTCGCGGAGCGCGCCTGCTCGCGCGAAGCGCCGAGGGTAGGGCAAGTCCCGGGGGTGGGGCGCCCGCGCGGGCCGCGCTGCTCACCGACCTCGCTCAGGACGATCCACTGCGCGCCCGCGAGCTGTTCGCGCCCGTCTTGAGCGTCGAGCCCTTCATCGACCCCGAGGACGCGTGGCGGCAGGCCGACTCGTCACCGTACGGGCTCTCGGCTGCGGTGTTCGCTGGCGATCCGGGGCTGCTGGCGCAGGCACCCCGACGGCTGCGGGCGGGCGTCGTGGCGCTCAACCGCCGCGGCGACGATGTCGAGCTCGAGGCCCCGTTTGGCGGCCACAAGCGATCCGGCAATGGCCAGTCCGAGGGCGGCGAGTGGGTCTATGCGAGCCTGACCGACACGCAGGCGGTCTACGGCGCCGCCGAGTAGCGTCTATGCGCGTGCCGGCTCGCCCTCGACGCCGCAGAAGCGCATCGCGGTCACCGCGAGGAGCTGCGCGGCGGTCACGAGCTCGTCGATGTCGACCGATTCGTCGACGCTGTGCGCCGCCTCGACGTCGCCCGGCCCGAAGCCGATCGCCGGCGTGCCGGCCCGGGTGAGGCTCGCAGCGTCGAGCCACGTCGTGCGGGCGGCGATTCCGGCGTCGTGACCGAGCGCCGCCGCGGAGGCGAGCGCGGTGCTGACGATCGGGTCGCCGGCATCCACCGTCGCGGCGGGCACCTCCGCCGACCAGCGCACGATCGGCGGGTGAGAGGCAAGCCAGGGATCGGCTTGAGCCGCGACGCGTATCCGCTCCTCGATCTCGCTCCGTACCGGTCCGCCCCAGCAGCCGGCGTCCGCCTGCTCCGCGCTGAAGGTCACGTGTAGCTGGACCCGGCACGACTCGGGATGGGTCACGATCCACTCACCGCCGACGATGTGCGTGGGCACGATCCATCCGGGCGACTCACCCAGGGCTGACGAGCGCCACCACTCCTCGCGCAACTGCCGCACGGCGGCGAGGACCGGACCCATCGCCTCGATCGCTCCGACGCCCGGCCCGTCGAGCTCGTCGCCGCGTGCCAGTCCGGTGTGCCCGGCGCGGCCATGGACCTCCACCTCCGCCAGCAGCGCTCCGCGCGCGCCCAGCCACACCTGGCCCGACGTCGGCTCGGGCACCAGGCACCCGTCCGCGCGCAGCCCGCGGGCGATGCAGGCCAGGGTGCCTGCCCCGGTCGACTCCTCGTCGGTGACGGTGTTCACGAGCAGGTCTCCGCTCAGGGGCACCTCGAGCTCCGCGAGCGCCTCCGCCGCCAGGACCATCGCCGCCACCCCACCCTTCATGTCACAGGCGCCGCGGCCGACCAGCAGGCCGTCGCGCACCCGCGCACGGAAGGGGTCCGTCGCCCACGCCGACCGCGGCTCTACCGAGACCACGTCCACGTGGCCGTTGAACAGCAGGCTGCGGCCATCCCCGCGCCCGATCGCGCGCGCGATCAGCTGCGGGCGCCCATCCAGGTCGAGCCCGGCCGGGAACATCGGAGAGGCAGGCAGATCGTCGACCCGGGGCTCGAAGAGGTCGACCGCGAAGCCGGCCGCACGCAGGCGATCTGCGAGCAGGGCCTGCAGGGCAGGCTCGTCGCCGCCGACCTCACCGTGCGTGCTCGCCCTGGTGTCGAAGCCGACGAGCGTCGCCGCGAGCTCTACGAGGTCGTCCCTGCGGTTCGCCAGGAGATCCGAGACGCTTTGCTCGATGCGGCTGGGGGCCTGCAAGGTCGGCAAGGTCGAAGAACCGTAAGGCGGCATCCGCCCGCAGCCGTTTCGTGCACTTAGTGACGCGCAGCGTGCACTCTGCGCACGCCGACGTAAAGTGCTGTGAATGAGCTCACGCGATGCCGGCACCAAGGCAGTCGCTCGCGCCCTGACCGTTCTCGAGCTCTTCGACGAGCGCACGGAACGGCTCACCCCCACCGAGGTGGCAGCCGCGCTCGGAGTACACCGCAGCACCGCGTCGCGGGTGCTCGCCACGTTGGCGCACCATCGCCTGGTCGAAGCCGACCGTGAAGCCGGTGGCTATGTCCTCGGGCTCGGGCTCGTGTCCCTCGCCGGGCACGTCTTCAACCGCTTCCCGGTCTGGGCGGTCGGGCGCAGCATCGTCCGCGAGCTGCGCAACGCCACCGGCGAGACCGCGTGGCTGGGCATCCTCGACGGCGACGAGGTCGTCTACATCGACCAGGCCTCGAGCCCGCACGTCCGTGTTCGCGCCGACTGGGTCGGGCGCCGCCAGACCCTCACGGCAGCGGTCACCGGAGCCGTCCTGCTCGCCTTTCAAGACACTGAGGTCATCGAGGAGCTCCTGCGCGCCGGCCGCAGCGACGGCGAGCCCGCCGCCCAGAGCCTCCATGCGTCCGAGCTCGCGACCATCCGCGCGAGCGGGCAGCTCGCCCGCTACGAGGATCCTACAAGCGGCCACGCGGTCGTCGCCGCGCCCGTACGAGACCACCGCGGCACCGTCGTGGCGGCGCTCTCGCTCAGCGGCCTTCGCGACCGCATCGACCTCGCCCGCTTCGACGACGAGCTCATCCCCGCCACGCGTCGCGCCGCGACGCGGATATCAGAAGAGCTCGGCCACGCCGGCGCCAACCGC
>JACCXP010000218.1 GCA_013696905.1 Thermoleophilaceae bacterium | reverse complement strand
GGCTGGCGACGCGCGCGCGCTCGCGCAGGCGCACAACATGCTCGGCGTGCTCGCCTCGAGCGAGCGCGACCTGAAGGGCGCGCGCACCCACCTCGAGCGCAGCATCGCCCTCGGCGAGCAGCTCGGCGACGCCACGGTGCACGCAGCCGCGCTCAACAACCTCTCGCTCGCCCTGCGCGCCGGCGGGGAGACCGAGGCCGCGATCGACGTGGCCGAGCAGGCGCTCGAGCTGTGCGCCCGCCAGGGCGACCGCCATCGCGAAGCGGCGCTCCACAACAATCTCGCCGACCTCCACCACGAGATCGGACGCTCCGAGGCGGCGATGGCGCACCTGAAGGAGGCGGTCACGATCTTCGCCGACATCGGCGAAGAGGGCGTCGCGTTGCCCGAGGTCTGGAAGCTCGTCGAGTGGTGAGTTGCGTCGCGCTCGGCGGCTCAGCCGCGCAAGCGCTCGAGCAGCCCGGGCCCCGGCACCCCCGCGTGGGCCTCGCCGTCGACGAACAGCGTCGGCGTCGTCATGACCCCGGCCCCCACGCCTGAGCGGAAGTCACGGCGTACGCGCTCGGCCATCGCGTCCGAGCGCCGATCCGACTCGAAGCGGTCGAGGTCGAGCCCCAGGCTGCGGACACGCTGCCATAGGTGCGGCGGGTCGAGTCGGCCCTGGTCGGCGAACAGCGAGTCGTGCATCTCCCAGAAGGCGGCCTGCAGGCCCGCGGCCTCGGCGGCGTGGGCGAGCATCGGCGCGCGCGGGTGCTTCGAGGCGACGGGGAAGTGGCGAAAGACGCGCCGCACGGGAAGGTCCGCGAGCAGCGCGTCCGCCCGCGCGCAGTACGGGCACTCGTAGTCGCCGTACTCGACGACCACGACCGGGCCCGCGCCGCGAACGTGGTCGTCAGGGCCGAGCGGGGGCGGTGCGGCGCTACGCAGCGCTGCGGGCGAGCGCGTCGAAGATCAGGTTCGCGCCGGGGATCTCGAGCGGGCTCTGAGCGACGTGCGACCAGCGCACGACCCCCTGCTCGTCGATCAGCACGAGCGCGCGCTGCGAGATGCCGTCGGGCTCGCGGAAGACGCCGTAGCGTCGCGCCACCTCACCCTTCGGATTGAAGTCGGCGAGCAGCGGGATCGTGATGCCGAGCCGCTCGCGGAAGGCGCTGTGCGCGAACGCCGAGTCGACCGAGATGCCGTAGAGCCTGGCGCCCTCGCCCTCGAGCTCCGACAGCACCTCCTGATACACGTTGAGCTGGTCGGTGCAGACTGGCGAGAAGTCGAGCGGGTAGAAGACGAGCACGATCCTCTGGCCGCGGAGATCCGTCAACGAGACCGTCTGGCCGTCCTGGTCGGCGAGCGAGAAGCCGGGAGCCGGCTCGCCCGGCTCGATCATCGCCTCAGCCCGAGCTCCCTGATCAGCTCGCGATAGCGGTCGAGGTTCTTGCGCTGGAGGTAGTTCAGGAAGCGACGCCGCTGTCCGACGAGCATCAGCAGCCCGCGCCGCGAGTGGTGGTCCTTCGTGTGCTCGCGCAGGTGCTGGGTGAGGTGGTTGATGCGCTCGGTGAGCAGCGCGATCTGGACCTCGGTCGAGCCCGTGTCGGCCTCGGACTTGCCGAATCGCTCGACTAGCTCGCGCTTGCGTTCGACGGTCAGGCTCATCGGCTGAGGACCGTAGCAGAGGCGATTCGGTGTGCCTCTTCGACGTCGGCTCGCATCTGCACGATCAGATCCTCGGCGGACTCGAAGCGCCGCTCGCCGCGCAGGCGCTCGAGGAAGTGCAGGCGCAGCACCTGTCCGTAGAGGTCGCCGGAGAAGTCGATCAGGTACGGCTCGACGAGCAGACCGCGCCCCGTCTCGAATGTCGGGCGCACGCCGACGTTGACCGCGGCGACATGGGTGCCGCCAGGGTGCTCGGCAATCGCCGCGTAGACGCCGTGCCCGGGATGCACGAGCGCGTCGTCGGGGACGATGTTCGCGGTCGGCATGCCCAGCTCGCGTCCGCGGCCGTCGCCGTGCACGACGACGCCCTCGAGCACGTACGGGCGCCCGAGCAGGCGCGCCGCCGGGGCGACCTCTCCGGCCGCCACGAGCGCGCGGATGCGGCTTGAGGAGACCGTCTCGCCGTCCACCTCGACGAGCGGGACCACGGTCGTGTCGAACTCGGGCGAGCGCGCGAGCATCGCGGCGTCGCCCTGCGCTCTCCATCCGAAGCGGAAGTTCTCCCCCACCGACACATGCCTGGCGCCGAGGCGGCCGACCAGCACCTCGCGCACGAAGCCGTCGGCCTGCTGGCGGGCGAATCGCTCGTCGAAAGGGATCACCACCATCTCCGCCACGCCGAGCCCGGCGATCAGGTCACGCTTGACGGAAAGCGGATCGAGCAGCTTCGGCATGGCGTGTGGGGCGATCACCGCGAGCGGGTGTGGGTCGAAGGTCAGCACCGTGTCGCTCGAGCGGATGACGTCGCGGTGGCCGAGGTGGACCCCGTCGAAGGTCCCGATCGCCACGCGCCGCGGCCGCGGGCCTGCCTCGTCGAGCGCTGAGACGTTCACTCGGCGAACACTACGAGGGAGCGCAACGATCCCTCGCGCTCCTCGGCCACCGCGAGCAGCCGCCCGGCGTGGGTCAGCCGCATCGGCCCGGTGCCTGCCTGCGGCGCTCGCGCGGCGAGCGGGCGCCCATGCACGACCGCCGCGGCGTCGGCCTCGGCGAGCGCCAGCTCGGGCAAGAAGGCGAGCGCGTCGGACAGCGGCACGAGCTGATCGGGGTCCGCGTCCTCGAGCCGGAAGGGGCCGATCCGGGTGCGCTCGAGCTCTTCGCAGTAGGCGTCGCCGAGCGCGGACACGAGCTGTCGCACGTAGGTGCCCGCGGAGCACTCGACCTCGAGGCCGGCGCGGTCCCCCGCCCGCCACAGGAGCTCGAAGCGGCGCACCTCGACCGCGCGCGCCGCGCCCTCCTCGGGCTCGCCGCGACGAGCTTTCTCGTAGAGGCGCTCACCACCCACCCGGACGGCGGAGTAGGCCGGCGGGCGCTGGAGCAGGCGGCCGGTCGGCAGCTCGAGGCGCTCGGGCACCCGCCCCGTCTCGACGAGCGTGCCGTCGCGGTCGCCGGTGTCTGACGTGAAGCCGAGCCGCGCGACCGCGCGGTAGGTCTTCGGCAGCGCCATCAGGAAACGCTGCGCGCGCGTAGCGCGGCCGACGAGGACTAGCAGCAGGCCGGTCGCGAACGGGTCGAGCGTGCCGGCGTGCCCGACCCGCACGCGCTCGGGCAGGTCGCGGTAGCGGCGCCTTGCACGAGCCACGACGTCGTGTGATGTGACGCCCGCCGGCTTGTCGTGCAGCAGCACGCCGGCAGGGACCGGCACGACGCCTACTCGCTCATCAAGCCTGCGACGACTCGGGCAGCTGCTCGCGGATGTCCGAGCGCAGGCTCTCGACGAGCGACGGCATGTCGCTGTCGGTCGTGAAGCCCGCGGCTCGCTGGTGACCGCCGCCACCGTGGCTGCGAGCGATTCGCGACACGTCGACGCGACCGTCGGTAGAGCGCAGGCTCACCTTGCGCCGTTGCGGCCCGCTCTCGGTGCAGGTCAGGTCGCGCACGAGCGCGGCGACCGCGGTGCCCTCGACCACTCGGATGCGGTCGATCACGCCCTCGGAGTCGGTGTCGGTCGAGCCCGTCGCCTCGAAGTCCTCGCGCTTGACGTGGGTGAGCGTGAGCAGCCCCCGCTCGTGGCGCTCGACGCGCGCGAGCGCTCGCGCCTGCAGCGCGAGGCGCCGGAAGGGGAGCTCCTCGTAGAGGCGGCGGTATACGGCGTGGACGTCGACCCCGGCCTCGATGAGCTCCGCCGCCATCCGGTGCGCCTCGGGCGTCGTGCTCTCGTACATGAAGCGCCCCGTGTCCGTGACCACCCCCACGTAGAGCGCCTCGGCGATCCGCGGCGTCAGCTCGACCTCGAGCTCCTTGGCGAGCCCGAAGACGATCTCGGCGGTCGACGAAGCCCCGGCCATGACCAGGTTCAACGAGCCGAAGCGCGTGTTGTCGTGGTGATGGTCGATATTCACGATCCGGATGCCCTCGCGCTGCACGAAGTCGACCGGCATGCGGTCGATGTTGCCGCAGTCGAGGAACACGATCAGGCGTTCCTCGACGTCCGCGGGGGGCGCGTCGACGCGCAGGTCGAACGGCATCTCGCGGTACTCGTGCGGCAGCGCGAAGCCCTGCTCGGGCATGAACATGAGCGAGTCCTTGCCGAGCGCGATCAGGATCTCGTGCATGGCGAGCAGCGAGCCGAGCGCGTCGCCGTCGGGGTTCTCGTGCGTGATCAGCAGCAGCCGCTCGGCGCCGCGAAGCTCGTCGCCGACCTGCTCCAGCTCGGTCGCGACGCTCACGAGGGCTCCTTCGGAGCCTCTGGCTGCAGCAGCTCGGTGATGCGCATGCCGCGGTCGATCGAGTCGTCGTAGACGAACTCGAGCGTCGGGGTGCGCTTGAGCGTCAGCTGGGCGGCGAGCTCGGACTGCAGGAAGCCACTAGAGGAGGCCAGGCCGTCGAGCGCCTCCTGACGCGAGTCGGCGTCGCCGAGGATGCTGACGAAGACGCGCGAATGGCGCAGGTCCGCGCTCGTGTCTACAGAGGTTACGGTCACGAATCCAACTCTCGGGTCCTTGAGGCCCTCGGCGACTCGCGTCGAGATGACCTCCCTGACGGCTTCGTTTACCCGGCGCATGCGGGCGGTCGGCATGCTAGCTCAGTACCTCATCGGCGGAAATGAGCCCGCGCTCAACCCGGACGCCCTCCGGGAAGCGGGACTCCACGAAGCGCTCGACCTTCGTCGCCGCGTCGAGCACGAGGCCGGCGTCGCGACCGACGAGCGCCGCCGACAGCGTCGCCCGCTGCCAGAGGTCGTGATGATCGGTCTCGGACACCGCCGCCCCGAAGCGTCGCTGCAGCTGAGCCTTGAGCGAGACGATCTCCTTGCGCTTGCCCTTCAGGCTCGCGTTGTCCGGCAGGTGCAGGTGAATCTCGATCAGGCAGACGAAGCTCACGCCCCGCCACGTTAGCTGTAGGGCCTACAGCTCTCTTTCAACCTGACGGGTCTCATAGGCCTCGAAGACGTCGCCCTCCTTGACGTCCGGGAAGCCGTCGATGACGATGCCGCACTCGTAGCCGGTCTCGACCTCGCGAACGTCCTCCTGGAACCGCCGTAGCGAGCCGATCCGTCCGTCGTGGACGATCGTGCCGTCGCGGACGACGCGCGCGCGCACGCCGCGGCGCATGCTCCCGTCGGTCACGTACGAGCCTGCGATCGTGCCGATCCGCGAGGCGCGGAAGATCTGGCGCACCTCGGCCGTGCCGACCGTCTGCTCTACCTCCTCGGGCTCGAGCAGGCCCTCCATCGCCTGGCGCATCTCCTCGATCACGCGATAGATCACGGAGTAGGAGCGGATCTCGACTCCCTCGCGCTCGGCTACGGCGCGAGCGTCGCCGACGGGGCGCACGTTGAAGCCGATCACCACGGCCTCCGAGGCCGAGGCGAGCATCACGTCCGACTCGGTGATGCCGCCGACGCCGTCGTGGATCACGTTGACGACGACCTGGTCCTGGGGCAGCTTCGCGATCTCGTCCTCGAGCGCCTCGAGCGATCCCGCGACGTCGGCCTTGACGACCAGGTTGAGCTCGGTCTGCCCCTGCTGGGCGCGTGCGAACACGTCCTCGAGGGAGATCCGCACCCCCTGGCGCCGTGCGAGCGCCTCGGTCTTCAGCCGGTTGGCGCGGTCGCCGGCGAGTTGGCGGGCCTTGCGCTCGTTGTCGACGACGCGAACGTGCTCGCCGGCCTCGGGCACGCCGTCGAAGCCGAGCACCTCGACCGGCTGGCCGGGACGGGCGTCCTTGACGCGCTCGCCGCGGTAGTCGTGCATCGCCCTGACGCGGCCCCAGTGCGCCCCGGCGACGAGCGCGTCGGTCGCCCTGAGCGTGCCGCGCTGGATCAGGATCGAGACGACCGGCCCGCGACCGGGATCGAGTCGGGACTCGATCACCGTGCCAGAGGCCGGGACCGCGGGGTTCGCGCGCAGCTCGAGCAGCTCGGACATCGTCACGAGCGTGTCCTGGAGATTGTCGAGGCCCTCGCGCGTCCTCGCCGAGACGTCGACGAACTCGGTGTCTCCGCCCCACTCCGCAGGCGTCAGGCCCTGGTTGGCGAGCTCGCCGCGCACGCGGTTGGGATCGGCCCCCTCCTTGTCGATCTTGTTGACGGCGACCATCATCGGAACGTCGGCGGCCTTCGCATGGTCGATCGCCTCGACCGTCTGCGGCATCACCCCGTCGTCCGCGGCCACGACGATCACCGCGATGTCGGCGACGCGCCCGCCGCGGGCGCGCATCGCCGTGAAGGCCGGATGGCCGGGCGTGTCGAGGAAGGTGATCGTGTTGTCCGCGCGATGCACCTGGTACGCCCCGATGTGCTGCGTGATGCCGCCGGCCTCGCCGGCGGCCACCTCGGTCTGGCGCACGGCGTCGAGCAGCGAGGTCTTGCCGTGGTCGACGTGGCCCATGATCGTTACGACCGGGGGGCGTTCGACGAGGTCGTCCTCGGCGTCCTCGTACTCGGGCTGCGCCTCGACCTCGTCGGCGGCGTGGACGATCTCGATCTTCTTGTCGAACTCGTCCGCGAGCACGCCGACGGCCTCGTCCGAGAGCGTCTGCGTGAGGGTCGCCATCTCGCCGAGCATCATCAGCTTCTTGATCACCTCGGCGGCGGGCAGCCCGAGCGACTCGGCGACCTCCTTGACGGTGGCGCCGGAGTTGATCTGCGTAGCCGGCGCCTCCTCGACGGGGGGCGGCGGCGCGTTCAGGTCGGGCTCGACCCAGGGCGTGCGCCGGCGTCGGCCGCGCGAGCGGCGTAGCGGCTGCTGCGGGG
>JACCXP010000217.1 GCA_013696905.1 Thermoleophilaceae bacterium | reverse complement strand
CCCCGCAGCAGGTCGCGCACCGCGCCGCCGACGAGGTAGGTCCGCGGCAGTCGCTCGAGCAGCGCCAGCAGGTCGCCCGCGTGGGGTAGCGCCCGGATCCGCTCGCGCAGGCCGGGCACCGCGACCGGGGCGCCGCTGACCGGGGACTCCAATTCATGCCGCAAGCGTGACGGCACTTTAGCGCCGGCCCATCGGCGATCTTGGGGGGCTAGTCGGTCGCACCGCAAAACTGGTACTATCGTCCCACTATGGCGGCCGGACTCGTCCTCACGCTCGCGATCCTGACCGAGGTGATCGGCACGGTGGCCCTGCGCTACTCGGAGGGCTTCACGCGCGCGGTGCCTTCCGTTGTGATGGTCGTGGCCTACGCCCTCTCCTTCTACTTCCTCGCCATCGTCCTGCGCCAGCTCCCGCTCGGGTTCGTCTATGCGATCTGGGCCGGGGCCGGCACGGCGCTCGTGGCTCTGATCGGCATGGTCGCCCTCGGCGAGGCGGTGTCTGTGCTGAAGATCGTCGGCCTGGCGCTCGTGATCGCCGGCGTCGTCTCGCTCAACCTCGCGGGCGCGCACTGAGCCTGACCCAGGCGCGCGGCGAGCGGCGGCGGCGCGCTCTGCTGCTCGCGGCGCTGGGGCTGATCGAGGACCGCGGGCCCCGGGCCGTCACCCATCGCAGCGTCGCGCGAGCGGCGGGCGTCCCGCTCGCGGCCACCACGTACTACTTCAGCTCGATCGACGACCTGCTCGCGAGCGCGCTCGAGCTCGCCACCGAGGAGGAGATAGCTCGCTTCCGGGTCGAGGCCGATGAGCTGCTGTCCGCGGTGGAGGTCGGGCCCGCCCCTGCGGAGAGGTTGGCGGAGCTGATGCTGGCGGCGCTCGCCGGTGAGCGCAAGGCGCTGATCGCTCAGTACGAGCTGTGGCTCGAAGCGACCCGGCGCCCCGCGCTGCGTGAGAGCGCACGGCGCTCGACGGAGGCCTACGTCGAGCTGGCGACCGAGTTGTTGCGACGAGTCGGCTCCGCGGCGCCGGAGACGGACGGACGGCTGCTCATCGCCGCCGTCGACGGGCTGCTGCTCGAGGCGCTGACCGAGCCGGGCGAGATCGATCCAGCCGGCCTGCGCCCGGCGCTGACGCGCCTGCTCGCGGCGCTCAGCGCCCCGGTGCCGGAGCGACTGCCGGCCTCCTAGCGAACGGGGATCCCCGCGGCACGCATGCGGGCCTTGGCTTCCTCCACGGTGTACTGGCCGTAGTGGAAGATCGAGGCCGCCAGCACCGCCTCGGCCCCACCGCGCTCGACCGCTGCGACGAGGTGGTCGGGCGAGCCGGCGCCGCCCGAGGCGATCACTGGCACGGGCACGGCGTCTGAGACCGCCCGCGTGAGCTCGAGCTCGTAGCCGTCCTCGGTGCCGTCGCGATCCATCGAGGTCAGCAGGATCTCGCCCGCCCCGCGCTCCACGCCCTCGCGCGCCCATTCGACGGCGTCGCGACCCGTGGCCGTCCGCCCGCCGGCCACGAACACTTCGTAGCGCGACGGCTCGCCCTCGCGCCGCCGGGCGTCGATCGCGAGCACGACGGCCTGGGCGCCGAAGACCTCGGCGAGCTCGGCGATGAGTCGCGGTCTCGCCACCGCGGCGGAGTTGACCGACACCTTGTCGGCCCCCGCGTCGAGCACCGCCTGTGCGTCGGCGACGCTGCGCACGCCGCCCCCGATCGTGAACGGGATGAAGACCTCGTCGGCGGTGCGGCGCGCGAGCTCGACGATCGTCTCGCGCTTCTCGTGTGAGGCGGTGATGTCGAGGAAGCACAGCTCGTCGGCGCCCTCGTCCTGGTAGCGCAGCGCCAGCTCGACCGGATCGCCGGCGTCGCGGATGCCGACGAAGTTGACTCCCTTGACGACGCGACCGGCGTCCACATCGAGGCACGGGATCACGCGCTTGAACGCCACGGCTACCGGTTCCGGTCGAGCGTCGCCTGCGCCTCGGCGAACGAGAACCGGCGCTCGTAGAGGGCCTTGCCGCAGATGACCTCCGACAGCGCCTCCAGGCCGGCAGCGGCAAGCCCCTCGAGGTCGGCCAGCGAGCCGATCCCCCCGGAGTAGGCGAATCCCCACCGCACCACGCTGTCGACGCGCCTGACCTCGTCGAGGTCTAGGCCCTCGAGCATCCCATCGCGATCGGCGTTCGTGTACACGAACTCGACGCTCCCCCGAGCCTGGACGCGCTCGATCAGCTCCTCCGGGGTCGCGACGGTGCGCTCGGCCCACCCGGCGACCGCGACGCGTCCTCCGCGCACGTCGACCGCCACGCGCGCACGCTCCGCGCAGGCCTCGAGCAACCAGTCGAGCAACTCTTCGTCGCGGTATGCCGCCGTCCCCACGACGACGCGCGTCGCGCCCGCATCGAGCGCCCGCTCGACGGCGGCCCGCGAGCGCAGGCCTCCGCCGTACTGGACGGCCACCCCGAGCGCGCGGATCCGCTCGAGCTGGTCGAGGTTGACAGGCTCACCCTCGCGCGCGCCGTCGAGGTCGACGACGTGCAGCACGTCCGCCCCCTGCTCCTGCCACGCGCGCGCGACCTCGACCGGAGACGCCGAGTAGACGGTCTCGCGCGCGAAGTCGCCCTGCTCGAGGCGCACCGCCTTGCCGTCCCTGATGTCGATGGCGGGCAGGAGGATCATGCGGGTGCGGGCAGCGCGCGCGCCGCGCAGATGCCGGCGAAGTTGCGCAGCAGCGCCAGGCCGTCGGTGGCCGACTTCTCGGGGTGGAACTGCACGCCCCAGAGCCCCTCCCGCTCGACCACGCTGACGAACGGCGCGCCGTGCTCGGCGACGCCCACGACGTCCGCCTCGTCGACGCCGGTCGGCGCGTAGGAGTGCACGTGATAGAAGGCGCACGGGTCCCCCAGGCCCTCGACGAGCGTCGAGGGCCGCCGCCAGGAGACCGCGCTCCAGCCGATGTGCGGCAGCTTGAGCCCAGGCGCCTCGAGGCGCCCGACGGTGCCACGCAGCAGGCCGAGGCCCTGCGCCCCGCCGAGCTCGGTCGAGCCTTCGAACAGCACCTGCATGCCGACGCAGATGCCGAGCACGGGCGAGCCGGCGGCGAGGCGCTCAGCGAGCACTCGGTCTAGCCCGAGCGCGCGGATCCGCTCCATCGCCCTGGGGAACGCTCCGTCTCCCGGTAGGACCAGCCCGTCGGCCGAATGGATGCGCGCGTGGTCGTGGGTGCGCTCGGCCTCGGCGCCGACGTGCTCGAGCGCCTTCTCGGCCGAGCGCAGGTTGCCCATGCCGTAGTCGAGCACGGCGATCCGCGGCCGCCTCCGCGTCAAAGCACACCCTTGGTGGAGGGCACCCCGCTCTGTCGGGGGTCGATCGCAACCGCCTCGCGCAGCGCGCGTGCAAAGGCCTTGAACGCGACCTCGACCATGTGGTGTGGGTTCGTCCCGCGCTGGATACGCACATGGACGGTCAGCTTCGCCGTGCTCGCGACCGCGCGCAGGAACTCCTCGCACAGGTCGGCCTCCATCCCGCCGATCGTGACCGGCGCGAGCTCGCCCTCGAAGACGAGCAGCGGGCGGCCTGAGACGTCGATCGCGGCGGCGGCGCGGGCCTCGTCCATCGGGACGATCGCCTCGCCGAAGCGCGCGATGCCCGCGCGATCGCCGAGCGCCTGGTCGAGCGCTCGCCCGAGTGCGAGCCCGGTGTCCTCGACCGTGTGGTGCGCGCCCGTCTCGAGGTCACCACTCACCGCGACGTCGAGGTCGAGGCCGCCGTGGCGGGCGAGCGCGTCGAGCAGGTGGTTGAAGAAGCCGACGCCCGTCTCGCGCCTGCCCGCGCCCGTGCCGTCGAGCCACAGGCGCAGCGTCACGTCGGTCTCGTTGGTCCGGCGCGAGATCTCTGCCATGCGGGTCATGAGCGGCGCTCCATCGACTCGGCGTGGACCGGGAATCCCTCCGCCCGAGCCAGCGCGGCGCCCGCCGGCGCGAGACGCGTCGCCGCGCCGGGCGGCAACGATACCCGAGCCATGCGCCGCCTGAAGGTGGCGACCGAAAGCGCGCTCTCGAAGCGCGCCGAGCCGCCCGTGGGCAGCACGTGGTTGGAGCCGGCGACGTAGTCGCCGAAGGCGGTCGCGGCGTCGCGCCCGACGAACAGGCAGCCAGCCGAGCGGACCTCGCCGGCGAGCGCCTCCGCCGCCGCGCCGACGAGCTCGAGGTGCTCCGGGGCGATCTGGTCCGCGAGCGCGAGGCAGGCGCGGGCGTCGGGGCGCGGCACGAGCGCGAGCGGCGCGTCGGTCACGCTGGGACGCTCCTCCGTGAGCGCCCGCACTCGGGCCTCGATCGCGTCGAGCAGCCCGGTGTCGTCGGAGATCGCGCACAGCAGCGAGTCCGGGCCGTGCTCGCCCTGCGCGAGCAGGTCCAGCGCCACCAGCTCGGGATCAGCGCCCGCGGTCGCCACCACGACGAGGTCGCTCGGGCCCTTGATCCCATCGATCCCGACGAGCCACGAGAGCTGGAGCTTGGCCTCCTGGGTGTAGGCGTTGCCCGGTCCGACGATCATGTCGACCGCCGCGATCCGCTCGGTGCCGTAGGCGAGCGCTGCTATGGCCTGCGCCCCGCCCATCCGGTAGACCTCGTCGACGCCGCACTCGTGACAGGCGGCGAGGATCACCGGGTGAACGTTGCCGCCAGGCTCGGGCGGGGCGCACACGACCAGCTCCTCGACGCCCGCAACGCGCGCCGTGACCGCGCACATCACGACTGTCGAGGGATAGGGCGCGCGGCCGCCCGGCGCGTAGGCGGCGGCGCGGCGCACGGGCAGCTCGACGACCTGGACGTCGTGCCCCTGCGCGAGCCGCGCCGGGGCCGTCGGTACGAGCTGGGCCTCGGCGACGGCGCCGACATTTGCGATCGCCGTTCGAATCGCCTCCCCCACCCCGCCGTCGAGCGCCCCCGCCGCGGCCTCGATCTCGTCCGCCGGCACGCGCAGCGCATCCGGTTCGACCTGGGCGCCGTCGAAGCGAGCGGTCAGCGCCGCGACCGCCGCGTCGCCTCCTGCGCGAACCTCGGCCAGGATCTCCCGCACCGGCGCCTCGACGTCGCGCGCCGGCGGTACCAGCGAACGCAGCTCGTCCGCCCCGGCCGTGGCGGCCATGCGCATGATCCGAGGCACTACGGCCGCCCGCGGATCCGCGCCATCAGCGCGTCGATCGCCTGGGCCTTGAGCTTGTGGGCGACCGGGTTCGCGATCAGGCGGGCCGTACAGACCTCGATCTGCTCACGCTCCTCAAGGTCGTTCTCGACAAGGGTGCGTCCGGTTGCGGTGAGGTCGACGATGCCGTCCACGAGGCCCGTGAGCGGCGCCAGCTCGACCGATCCCTTCACCTCCACGACCTCGGCCTGGCGACCCGTGTCCGCGAAGTGACGCGTCGCGATCCCGGGGTACTTGGTCGCGATCCGCACGCTGCCGAGGCGCCGCAGCGACTCCGCGAGCGCGTCGTCGCCACGACGCGCAGCGACGATCATCCGACAGCGCCCGTAGCCGAGGTCGAGCAGCTCGTAGACCTCCCGCTCGGTCTGCTCGAGCAGCACGTCCTTGCCGGTCACCCCGAGGTCCGCCGCGCCGTGCTCGACGTAGGTCGGCACGTCGCTCGGGCGCATCGTCACGATCCCGTCGATCCCCCGTTGCGCAAGGGCCGGGCCGCTGAACAGGAGTCGGCGATCGCCCGAGCGCAGCTCACTGGTGTCGATCTCGAGCAGGTCGAGCAGGTCGAGCGTGTCCGCGAACAAGGCCCCCCTCGGCACGGCGATCGTGAGGCCCGTGCCGGCGGTCATCGCAGCCGCTCCTCGGCCGTCCTCGCGACGTGCACGCGCTCGATGTGGAGCGCCATCCCGCAGGCGGGCAACGGGCGGCCGAAGCGGCCGAGCAGGTCGTCGTAGCGCCCGCCGCTCCCGAGCGTGAAGCCGACGGCGGGGTCGTAGAGCTCGAAAACCGCACCCGTGTAGTAGCCGAGCTCGAGCACGAGACCGAGGTCGAGGATCACGCGCTCGGCGACGCCGCGCTCTGAAAGCAGCTCGTAGCACGCGCGCAGGTTCTCGACCGCCGGCGCGAGCGATCCACTCAGGCGCTCGAGCACCTCCGGCCCGCCGCGCAGCGTCGGCAGGGTCACCAGCAGCTCGCGCGCCTCGCCGCCGAGGTCGAGCCGGTCGACGCGCTCCTCGAGCCCGACCAGGTCACGCCTGCCGAGGCGCTCGAGCAGCGGCGCCCGGTCCTCCTCGGGGACCTCTAGGCGCTCGAGCAGCGACGGGTAGAGCGAGGCGTCGCCGAGCCCGATGCGATGGCGCCTGAGCCCCGCCTCGTCGAGCGCCTCGAGCACGAGGCTCACGACCTCCGCGTCGCCGACCGGAGCAGACGGGCCGACGAGCTCGATCCCGCCCTGGAGGAACTCGGCGGCCTGACCGCGCCCGCGCTCGACGGCGCGGAAAGCGTGCGCGAAGTAGCAGAGGCGAAACGGCGGCTCCGCATCCGAATAGCGCGCGGCGACCACACGCGCGATCGGGATCGTCATGTCGGAGCGCAGCGCGAGCACGTGGCCCTCGGAGTCGAACAGCCGAAAGCCGGGCGGGCCGGCGCGCTCGTCGCCGCGGCGGAGCACGTCCTCGTATTCGAGCGCGGGCGTGCGCACCTCGCCGAAGCCCGCGCCCTCGAATGCCCTGCGCAGCACCGCGGCGAGCGCCCGCAGCTCGCGCATCTCGTCCGGCAGGACGTCGCGCGTGCCCGGCGGGGTCGGATGGATCATCGGCGCCTTCGTGCTAGACAGCGGGCACACGCTCGGAGGCGACCCGCTCGATGCGGGCGCCAAGGGCGCGCAGGCGCTCGTCGATCCGCTCGTAGCCGCGGTCGATCTGGCGCACGTTGCCGATCTCAGACTCCCCCTCCGCGCACAACGCCGCGATCAGCATCGCCATGCCGGCGCGGATGTCGGGGCTCTCCATCCGCTCGCCGTGGAGGCGGCTCGGGCCGCTCACGACCGCGCGATGCGGATCGCACAGGATCACGCGGGCGCCCATCGAGACGAGCTTGTCGACGAAGAAGAGGCGGTTCTCGAACATCTTCTCGAAGATCAGCACGAGCCCCTCGGCCTGGGTCGCGAGCGCCAGCGCGATGCTCGTCAGGTCGGCCGGGAAGGCCGGCCAGGGCCCGTCCTCGATCTTCGAGATCGCATCGCCCGCGTCGTCGCGGACGCGTAGGCGCTGCTCGGGGGGCACGATCAGGTCGTTGCCCTCGAACTCCATCGAGCAGCCGAGGCGCTCGAACACGAGCCGCGTCATGCGCAGGTCGGCGGGCACGGTGTCCTTGACGCGCAACTCGCCCCCGGTGACGGCGGCGAGTGCGGCGAAGGAGGCGATCTCTAGGTAGTCGGGCCCGATCGTGTGGTCGGCGCCCCCGAGGCGCGAGCGGCCGTCCACGACCAGCATGTTCGAGCCGATCCCCGAGATGTCAGCCCCCATCTGGAGCAGCATGCGGGCGAGGTCCTGGACGTGCGGCTCGGCGGCGGCGTTGTGCATCACCGTCACGCCCGGCGTGAGCGCAGCGGCCATCAGCGCGTTCTCGGTCGCCATCACCGAGGGCTCGTCCATGAAGAAGTCGCATGCCCGCAGCCCGGTAGGGGCGCTCAGGTGGTACCAGCGGCTCGCCTCGACGCGGGCGCCAAGCGCGCGGAACGCGTCGAGGTGAGGGTCGAGCCGGCGGCGACCGATCACGTCGCCTCCCGGAGGTGGCATGTGGGCCTCGCCGAAGCGGGCGAGCAGCGGGCCCGCGAGCAGGAAGGAGGCGCGGATCCTCATCGTCAGGTCCGGGTCGAGCTCGGTGTGGTCGACGTCGGCCGCGTTCAACGCGACGACGTTCTCGTCGCGCCACGCCACGCGCACGCCTAGGCCTCCGAGCAGCGCGAGCATCGCCTCGACGTCGCGGATGCGGGGCACGTTCCGCACCACCACGTCCTCCTCGGTGAGCAGGCACGCCGCGAGCGCCGGCAGCGCGGCGTTCTTGTTGCCGGCGGGCACGATCGTCCCCGACAGCGGATATCCGCCTTCTATGACGAACTTCTCCATCTTGTGTGCCGGTGGGTCGGGGGCTCGCGCGGCGGCGCTTAGGGTATCGGAGCGCATCTAGCACTCCCTTTCGGTCTCCCAGCCCGCTCCCCTCCCGGTGGTCCCGACGGGAGTGCCGAGGCGATCACGAGCGCCCGCGCGCGGCGATCGTCGTGTGCGCGAACCTCGGGCGGCGGGCCGGGGTTGTATGACTCGCGATGGACCACGTTCGCCGAGCATTCTCACGGGCGGCGCTCGCCGCCGTCGGGGCGCTGCTCGCGCTTAGCCCGGCGGCCGCGGCCGCGCCGAGCGAGCCGTTCTCGTTCCTGAAGACGCCGACCGACCAGCTCGCGGTGCCGGGCGAGCCGGCCGGCACGGAGATCACGCCGGAGGGCTACCTCTACACCGGCCACACGGAGCTGATCTTCAAGCTCGGCCCGCGCCTGCGTCCGTTCGCACAGCCACTGCGCACGCTCGCCGGCGGGCGCTACCCGGTCGTCTCGTCGCAACGGACCTCAGGCGGCGTGCGCTACGGGCTCGAGCTGTTCGCCTCGCCAGTCGGAGGCCAGACCGTCGACTTCGTGCGCGTGGAGCTCCGCAACACCTCGCGCCGGCCGGCACGCGCGCGCTTCGCGGCGGCGGTGCGCCACGCGGGCGGTGGCCTGACG
>JACCXP010000208.1 GCA_013696905.1 Thermoleophilaceae bacterium | reverse complement strand
GCCTGATCAACGACGGCACGGCGCTCGTCGCCTATCGCTTCGCCCTCGGCGCCGTGCTGTCGGGCTCGTTCTCCTTGTGGATGGCGGGCCTCCAGTTCGTGCTGAGCGCGATCGGCGGCGTGGCGGTGGGGCTCGCGATCGGGTTCATCGTGGCGGCCATCCGGCGACGGCTCGAGAACCCGCTCGTCGAGATCACCATCTCCCTGTTCACCGCCTACTTCGCCTACCTACCCGCGGAGGCGATCGGCGTCTCCGGCGTGCTGGCGGCGGTGACGGTCGGCATCTACCTCGGCTGGCGCGCGCCGCAGCTGATCGCGCCCAGCACACGCATCCAGGCCTTCTCGATCTGGGAGATCCTCACGTTCCTGCTCAACACGGCGCTGTTCGTCCTGATCGGGCTCCAGCTGCGCCCGCTGCTCGACGGGCTGGCGGGCGAGCGGCCGGCGAGCCTCGCCCTTTACGCCGTGGCGGTCGTGGCGGCGGTGATCGTCACTCGGATCGTGTGGGTCTTCCTGCTCACCTACCTCCCCCGCCGGCTCAGCCCCCGCCTGCGCGAGCGGGACCCGCCGCCGCCGTGGCAGTCGACGTTCCTGGTCAGCTGGACCGGGCTGCGGGGCGCGGTCTCGCTCGCCGCGGCGCTTGCAGTTCCGGAGACCCTCACCGGCGGCGAGCCCTTCCCCGCGCGCGACCTGATCATTTTCCTCACCTTCTGCGTGATCGTGGGGACACTGGTGCTCCAAGGCCTGTCGCTGCCGCCGCTGATCCGCGCGCTCGACCTCGAGGACGACGACTCCGAAGCGCGCGAGGAGAGCGAGGCGCGCCTGCGAGCGGCCGAGGCGGCGATCGATCGCATCGACGAGCTGGCGGGCGAGGAGTGGGTGCGCGGCGCCACCGCCGACCGCCTGCGCGGGCTCTACGACTATCGCCGCCGGCGCTTTGCCAACCTGATCGGCGAGTCCGACGGCGACGGCGACGGGATCGACTACGAGGATCGAACGGGGGCCTTCATGCGCCTGCGAACCGAGCTCCTCCAGGCCGAGCGCGACACGCTGGTGCGGATGCGCAACGAGCACCGGATCTCCGACGAGGTGCTGCGCCGCGTGCAACGCGACCTCGACCTCGAGGAAGCCCGGCTGGAGGGGTGACCACGGGCTTCCGGGTACTACCGGCCTCCGAGGCCTTCTGGCGCCCTTCGAACCAGATGGGGGTGCTGAACACCGATCTGGCGAAGCAACTCGAGGCGGATCGCCTTGGGGCACGGATGTGGCGCCTCGCCCCCGGGCAGGCCTCGACGCGCCATCGCCATCGATCGCAAGCCGAGCTCTACCTGCTGCTCGAGGGCACGGGTCGCTGCCGGCTGGGCGAGGAGCTCGTCACGCTGACCGAGCCGCTGTCGGCGCTCTACGTCGAGCCGGCCACGGTGCGCCAGCTCTTCAACGACACCGACGCCGACCAGCTGTGGCTCGTCGTCGGCGCCCCGGCCGAAGCGGCGAACACGCTCGAGATGACCGCGGAGGAGTTGGCCTGGCTCTATCCCGACGGGCCGAAGGCGCTGCCACCCGAGCTAGAGGCGACGCCCAGCCCACCCGGCTGAGTTCGGCGTCAGAGCGCCGCGGCGGCCGGCTCGAGCTCGGCGTCGCGGGCGACGAGCGCCGCATAGCGACCGCCGCGCGCGAGCAGCTCCTCGTGGGTGCCGCGCTCGACCACGCGCCCGCCGTCGAGCACGACGATCTGGTCGGCGTCGCGGACGGTCGACAGGCGGTGCGCGATCGCGATCGTAGTGCGTCCCTCGGCGAGGCGGTCGAGCGCCTCCTGGACGGCGCGCTCGGTCTCGGTGTCGAGCGCGCTCGTGGCCTCGTCGAGCACAAGCACCGGCGGGTTGCGCAGGATCGTGCGCGCGATCGCGATCCGCTGCTTCTCCCCGCCCGAGAAGCGGTAGCCGCGCTCGCCGACCTCTGTGTCGTAGCCGTCCGGCAGCGAGGCGATCAGGTCGTGGATTCGAGCCGCGCGTGCGGCGTCCTCGATCTCTTCGTCGGTCGCATCGGGGCTCGCGAAGCGCAGGTTCTCGCGCACGCTGGCGTGGAAGAGGTAGGTCTCCTGCGAGACGACCCCGACCGACTCCGCCAGCGAGGCGAAGCTGGCGTCGCGCACGGCGACGCCGTCGATCGCTACGCGGCCGCGCTCGACCTCGTAGAGCCGCGCAACCAGGTAGCCGAGCGTCGTCTTACCCGAGCCGGTCTCACCGACGACGCCGAGACGCGTGCCGGCCGGCACGTCGATGCTCACGTCGCGCAGCGTCCAGGCGCCGTCCTCGCCGTAGCGAAACCACACCCCCTCGAACTCGACCCGGCCGCTCGTCGCCCGCTGTCGCAGGTCCACGGCACGAGCGCGCTCCTCGATGTCCACCGGCAGGTCGAGGTATTCGAACACGCGGTCGAACAGCGCGAGCGAGGTCTGCACGTCGATCCCGACCGAAAGCAGTGAGCCGATCGGGAAGAAGAGGCGCGTCTGCAGCGTCGTGAAGGCGACCAGCGTGCCGAGCGAGATCGCGGCGCCGCCGGACGCGTAGCTCCAGCCCGCGAACCAGTACACGAGCGCCGGCATGATCGCGAAGCTCATCTGGATTGAGGCCATCACCCAGCGCCCGGCCATGCGCTGACGGACCTCGAGCTCGGCGAGGCGCGAGGACTCGCGCTCGAAGCGGTCGGCGAGCTCCGGCGAGCGGCCCATCGTCTTGCCGAGCAGGATCCCCGACACCGACAGCGACTCCTCGACGAGCGTCGACATGTCGGCCATCTTGCGCTGGCGGTCGGTGGTGATGCCGCGGCGCTGGTTGCCCACGCGCCGGCTGAGGTAGACGAAGAAGGGCAGCAGCGCGAGCGAGAAGGCGGCCAGGCGCCAGTCGAGCAGGAACATCGCCACGATCGTCGCAAGCACCGTCGTCACGTTGGAGACGATCGACGTCGCGGTCGAGGTGACGACGTTCTGCACGCCGCCGATGTCGTTGGCGATCCGCGACTGGACCTCGCCCGTGCGCGTGCGCGTGAAGAAGGCGAGCGACAGGCGCTGGAGGTGGCGGTAGACAGCGGCGCGCAGGTCGTGCATCACGCGCTGGCCGACGGCGTTAGAGAGCCACGTCTGGCCGACGCCGATCACGCCGGTGACGATCGAGATCGCGATCATGCCGCCGACGAGAAGCGACAGCAGGGTCACGTCGCGATCCGGGATCGCGTGATCGAGCGTGTCGCGCAGCAGGAACGGCGAGGCCATGCCGAGCCCCGCCGAGATCGCGATCAGCCCCAGCACGATCCCCAGCCGGCCGCGATAGGGGCCGAAGAGACGCCCGACGCGGCGCAAGTTGGCGCGCCGCACGCCGCGGTCGGCCGGCCGCTCGACGGGCTCGCGGGCACCTCCGCCGCCGAAGCCCCTCATCGGGCCCCCGGGCGCATCAGCAGCTCAGGTCGAGATCCTGCCGCTCGCCGCGCTCGATCAGCACGTCGCGCGCCTCGCGCACCCTGCCGCGCGGGCGCTCGCAGGTAAGCCGCCAGGTCTCCTTGCGCGCCGGGCGGAAGGGCTCGGGGCCCGCGAAGGTGACCTCTCCCGCCCAGGGGTCGGTGGCCGGTGCCTCGTAGGCGAACACCCGCGCCACGTACTCGCCCGGCGCGGGATCGGCGAGGATCACCTGCTCGAAGGTCGTGTCGCCCTGGCCCGAGACGCCGACCGGGGTCAGCGCTCCGTCTGAGCCGCGGCGGTAGACGGCCATGTCGTAGTCGCTCGTCGGCGCTCCCCAGTCGATGCGGATGCTCGCGCGCCCGTTGTCTGCCGGAGCGCCCGGAATCGTGATCGGGTTGTCCTCGTAGCAGGTGGGCGGAGGGGTTGGCGCAAAGGCCGCGTCCTGGCAAGATACCTCGTCGGGCGGGGCCTCCGCGAACGTCTGCGAGGCGCTCGGGGACCCGGTCGCCGCACGGCCACGGTCGCGCGCGACGATCGGCCGCGTCGAGGGATTGACGTGCCACGAAAAGGCGCCGTCGCGCCCCACGAGCAGCGTCGAGTCGAGCGTGTCGCGGACGCTGCGGCGTTCGCCCTCGCGGCCGAGCTCGTCGACAACCGGCGAGGTCTCGGTCAGGAAGGACTTGCGCAGTCGCAGGGTCGCGCCGGCGGGCGCACGCCCCGCCAGCAGGGAGTGACGGGCCGGGTCGGCGGTGCTCTCCTGTGCCAGGTAGTAGGCCCCGCGGTTGCCGCCGGCGGCGGCGGTGCTCGTCCCCTCCCACTCCGCCACGACGTCGGCGAACGGGGGGTGGAAGTTCGATGGGCCGACCTCGAACGTGTAGCCGAAGCCGCCGGTCGCGTAGTAGGACCAGTCGTCGGTCGACCCGGTCGTGTCGTAGAGCTGATAGCCGTACTGGCTCGCGTAGCCGTTGGCGGCGGCCATCGCGTCCCCCAGCGCCTTGTAGCCGCGGTCCTCGTCCGGCGGCGGCCCCTCCGAGGCCAGGCCCGGCGGGCGCAGCACCAGGTTCGAGAAGGTGTGGTTGCTGATCAGCGTGGTGACCTGGCGCCGCGAGACGAACTCGCGCACGTTGCGGGTCTCGGGCTCAGAGAAGGGCGCGGGACCGCGGTACGTCTCGTCGGTGAGCGTGGTCCCGGCGCCCGGGCCGCCCCAGAAGCCCGCGTAGTTGCGGTTGGGATCGGTGCCGAGGCCGGTCGCGGCGCCCGTGCAGAGGGCGCGGTCGCTGTTGCCGTCGCGGCAGTTCTTGCGCTTGTACTCGCCCGTCGCGAGCCAGGTGGCGATGTTCTGGGGCTCGTTGCCCGCGCGCCCGCCGCCTGCGCCGTTGACCTCGCCGGCCTCGCGCGAGAGGTTGAAGCCGTCGGGGTTGACGATCGGCACCACGATCGTGCGCGTCGCGTCGACCAGCCGGCGCGTGCGCTCGTCGTCGTCGTAGCCGCGCACGAGCTGGAAGGCCCACTCGAGCGCGTGCTCGCTCGATGGCCACTCGCGCGCGTGGTGCGCGCCGAGCTGCAGGAAGACCGGCTTGCCGTCCGAGGCGCCGGGTTCGCGCGTGATCTCGACGCCCATCACTCGCCTGCCCTCCCACGTGCGATTGCGCAACGTGATCGGCTTGACGAGGTCCGGGCGCTCGGCGACCAGCTGCTTGAGGTCGCTCTCGTACTCGAATAGCCGCCGGTAGGTCGTGCGCCCGCTCGGCAGGCCCGACGCGGGCACGGCGCGCGCGTAGGCGCGGTCCTCACGCCGGTCCGCGCGGTCGCGCGCGGCCAGGTCGGCGACGCGGACGACCCACTGGAACCCCGCCCGGCGCAGCTGCTCCTCCTCCGCGCGGCGGTGCAGGACGACGTCGATCCCGGCAGCGCTGCCGTGCTCGGTGAGATCCAGGCCGAGGTCGGCTAGCTGCTGGCGGCGGGCGCGGGTGGGCGCCGCGACGAAGACCTGCTTCGGCCGGTAGCCGCCTGCGTCGGGGGCGGACACCTGCTCCGTGCGCACGTCGAGCGAGGCCCGGGCGCCGGCGCCGGGCTGCCGGCAGGCCTGGACCACGAGCTGCTGGCCCTCGCTGACGATCCCCTGGGCCAGCTCGTCCGCGCCGAAGCCCGCGGCGGCGGCCACCGTCCGGCCCGAGTCGGCGTCGAAGACGGCAACGTCCCAGTCGCCGCCGGCGCTGAGGCGCGCATTGAGCAGACCGCTTGCCTCGGCGGTCACACGGCGGGTGACCGTGCCCGCCGCTCCGTCGACACGGCGGTCGAAGCAGGTGCGCTCAAAGGCCTGCTCTGCTGCGATCGACTCCGCGCTCGCTGCGGAGGGAGCGACGAGAAGACCAAGACCGGCGGCGAGCCAAGCGAGGCGCGCGGGCAGGATCAGGCTCCGCAGCACTATCTACAGCCCGGGGATCCCCAGCCCTCCGAGGCCGCCTGGGCCGCCGAGCCCGCCCGTGGCCGCGCCCATCTTGGCGGCGGCGCGCTCCTGGGCGGCGCGGATCGCCTCGTTGGTCGCGGCCAGCACCATGTCCTGCAGGATCTCGACGTCCTCCGGATCGACGGCCTCGGGGTCGATCCTGACCTCGCGCAGCTCGAGGTCCCCGCTGATCTTCACGGTCACCATCCCGCCGCCGGCGCTCGCCTCGACGACCTCGGACTTCAGCTCCTCCTGCGCCTTCACCATCTCTGACTGCATCTGCTGGACCTGCTTCATCATCGCGTTCAGGTTCGGCTGCTGGGGCATCGCGCTCAGTCCTCCTGGTCGGGGGCGTCCTCGAACACCTCGGTGGCCCCGAACTCCTGCTTCAGGCGCTCGAGCAGCTCCTCGTGGGAGAGGGTGGGCGCCGGAACGGTCTCGTCGCCCGGCTCGGCGAGCTCGAACTCGAGCGCCAGAGAGCTTCCGGTGACCTGCAGCAAGGCGGCCTGCAGCAGCGCGCGGTTGGCCTCGGCCTTCTTCTTCGAGAACTCGCAGTCGGCCGGGAATGCCACCTTCAGCAGACCACCGTCGAGGGCGATCGGGCGAGCCTCGGCGAGCAGCGCGCCGACCATTGCGTTTCCGCCACGCACGGCATCGAGGGCGGCGGGCCAGAGCGTGCGCACGCTCTCGAGCTCGAGCTCCTGCGCGGGCTCCGGGGCGGTGGCGAGCGCCGTCGCCCCGCCCGAGACGGCGGAGACGGGCGCCACGCCCGTGCGCGGACCGCGAGGGGCCCCGGGCGGCGCTGTCTCGTGCCCGTTTCCGGCGCCGCTCGGCGACCTTTCCACGCCGCCCGTGCCCTCGGCCACAGCGAGACGTCGCTCAAGCTGCTCGATCCTGTAGACGAGCGCGCCGAGCGATAGGTCCGACTGCGGCTGCACGGCTTTGAGCAGCGCAAGCTCGAGCTGGACCCTCGGATCGGAGCCCTCCTTGACCGCGCTCATCCCGGTCGCGAGCAGCTCGATCGCCCTCAGCACCCGCCCCTGGTCGAGCCGCGCGGCCTGGCCGGCGAGCCGGTCGGTGTGCTCGGCGGTGACCGAGAACGAGTCCGGCACCTGCCCGAGCGTCTGCACCACGAACAGGTGGCGCAGATGCGCCGTGAAGTCGCGCATGAACTGGCCGACGTCCCGCCCCGAGGCCGACAGGCTCTCGACCGCGAGCAGCGCCGCGCGCGCGTCCTGGTCGACGAGCGCCTCGGCGGCGTCGAACACGAGCCCGACGTCGGCGACGCCGAGGATCTCGAGCACGTGGTCGAGCTCGACGGAGTTGCCGCCGTAGGTCACGAGCTGCTCGAGCGTTCCGAGCGCGTCGCGGAAGGAGCCCGTGGCCGAGCGCGCGATCATGCCGACCGCGGCGTCCGGGAGCTCGATTCCCTCCTCGTCGGCCACCCGCCCGAGCACCGAGGCGATCTGCTCGAGCGAGGGCCGGTGGAAGTCGAAACGGTGGCAACGGTCGATGATCGTCGCCGGCACCTTGTGAGCCTCGGTCGTTGCCAGCACGAACACCGCGTGCTGGGGCGGCTCCTCGAGCGTCTTCAGGAAGGCATTCCAGGCCGAGGCCGAGAGCATGTGCGCCTCGTCGAGGATGTAGACGCGACGGCCGCCGCCCATCGGGGCGAGGGCCACGTTCTCGCGCAGCTCGCGGATGTCGTCGACCGAGTTGTTCGACGCGGCGTCCATCTCGACGACGTCGAGCGACGTGCCGGTCATGATCGCGCGACAGCTCGGCTCGTCGGGCGCGAAGTCGGCTCGCGGGCCGCCCGGCGCGTTGAGCGCACACGCGAGCAGCTTCGCCATCGAGGTCTTCCCGGTCCCGCGCGAGCCGACGAAAAGATAGGCGTGGTGCACCTTGTCGAGCCCGATCGCGTTGCGCAGCGTGCGCACGATGTGCTCCTGTCCGACCACGCTGTCGAAGGCCCGCGGGCGATGACGACGGTAGAGCGACAGCATCGGAGGGCATCCTAGCCGCGGCCCCTGAAGGAGCCGCGGGGGCCCGTGGCGCTAGCTTGCGGGTGATGACGAGGGTCCGCACGGCGCTTCCCGACGCGCTCGCCGCCCTCGCGTTCGCCGCGCTCGTGTGGGCGTTGTTCGGCGGCCACGTCTTCCTCAACTACGACACCTTCTACGCGCTGGTCTGGGGCGACGACGTCGTCTCGGGGCGCCTTCCGCAGTTTCAGGCGCCGGTCGCGCCGACGCCGCATCCGCTCGCGATCGCCGCCGGCGCGCTCGCGTCGCCACTCGGCGATCGCGCCGAGGATGCGCTGCTGTGGATGGGGCTGATCGCGATCGGGGCGCTCTGCGTCGGCGTCTTCCGGCTCGGCCAGGAGCTGTTCGCGACGTCGGTCGGCGTGCTCGCGGCGGTGATCGTCGCGACCCGGGTGCCGCTGCTCAACTTCGGCGTCCGTGGCTACGTGGACCTGCCCGCACTGGCGCTCATGGTTTGGGCCGCGGTGCTCGAGGCGCGCCGCCCGCGCCGCGGCACGATCGTGCTCGTGCTGCTCGCCCTCGCGGGCCTGCTGCGCCCGGAGGCGTGGCTTTTCTCGGTCGCCTACTGGCTTTGGCTCGTGCCCGCGCATCGCTTGCCGGAGCTCGCTCGCCTCGCCGCCCTGGCCGTGCTCGCACCGATCCTGTGGCTGCTCTTGGACGGGCTCGTCACCGGCGATCCGCTGTGGTCATTCCGCGGCACCCGCGAGCTCGGCGCGGAGCTCGAGCGCCCCACCGGTCTCGCGAGCCTGCCAGGCGTGCTGCCCTTTCGCCTCGGCGAGATCCTGCGGCTGCCGGAGCTGATCGCCGCGCTGTTCGGCTTCTGCGCCGGCCTCTTGTGGCTGCGACGGCGCATCTTGCTGCCCGCGTCGCTCGCCGCGCTCAACGGCGTCGCCTACGTGGCTTTCGCGCTGGCCGGGCTACCGCTGCTCGGGCGCTACCTGTTCCTCGCCGCCTCGATGCTCGCGCTGTTCGCCGCACTCGCCGCGCTCGGCTGGCGCGCTCTCGCGGCAGGCCACCCAGCGCGCCGCGGATGGCGGGCCGGAGGCGTCGTGGCGCTGATCGCCTTCGCCGTGTTCGCCCCCACGCAGCTCGAGCGCCTGAACGCGCTGCGCCTCGACATCGCCGCCCGCGATCGGGTGCAGGCCGACCTGCTCGGCCTGGTGC
>JACCXP010000189.1 GCA_013696905.1 Thermoleophilaceae bacterium | reverse complement strand
CTCAAACGTGGCGGGCCTGGCCCGCACGGCTGCCGTGCTGGCCCTCGCGGGGTCCGCGCTGCTGGCCTCGCGCCGTTTGGTCCCGGCCGCCGGTCTGGTCGTCTTGGCTTTTCTGGCGGTGGCGCTCGGCGGCCACGCCAACTCCGCCGACCCGCGTTTCGCGGCGGTGGCCACCGACGCGCTGCACCTACTGGCCGCGGCGGTGTGGCTCGGTGGGCTGGCCCAGATCGCGCTCGCCTGGCTCCCGCTCGAGCGTACGGTCGATCGCCAGCTTCGCCGCGCCGTGATGGCCGGCGTGCTCGAGCGCTTCGGCAGGGTGGCGCTGCCGGCCTTCCTGATAGTCGCCTCAACCGGCCTCGCCAACGCCTGGATCCAGCTCGGTGAGCCCTCCGCGCTCTGGCAGACCTCCTACGGGCGTCTGCTCGGCTTGAAGATCGCCCTGGTGGCCGCGACCGCGCTCGTGAGCTACTGGCACGCGATCCGGCTTCGTCCTCGGCTGCTTCGGGCGAACCCCCGAGCGCCCGAGCGCCTCGAGCGCCGCCACTGGCGACTGCTCGGCTCAGAGCCGCTACTGACGGTGGCAGTCGTCGGCGTCGCCGCCGCGTTGGTCGCCTTCCCTCTGCCCCCGCGCCAGCTCGCCGACGCCGACGAGGCACAGGCGCTCGCCGGTGAGGCCTGCGACCCCTGCCCGCAGCCGAAGCCGCGCGCGAACGAGCTCGCGGTCGCCGAGCAGGCGGGCTCTTCGATTGCGGCTGTCTGGGTCAGGCGCGACGGGACCGGACTGGCGGGGCGCTTGCGGGTGCTCGACCGAGACGCGAAGCCGGTCGCTTCGGCGAGGGCGCGGATACGAGCGGCCGAGCAGACGAGCTGCGGCCCGGGCTGCCTCGACTTCCGCCTGCGATCGCTGGCGCCGGTCCTCGATGTTCGGGTTCGCGAGCGAGACCTGACTTCGGTGGCCCGCGTACCGGTGCGCTGGCGGCCGGACGACAACGCCCGCGCCCGGCGGTTGTTGCGGCGCTCGCAGAGCGCGATGGGCGAGCTGCGCAGCGTGCGCCAGCACGAGCGGGTCACGAGCGGGCCTGGCAGCTTGGCCGAGACGTGGTACCGCCTACGCGCGCCCGACCGCCTCGCCTATCGGACGAACGGGCGCGCGGAGTCGGTCACGATCGGCGCCGACCAGTGGTCTCGCGTCGCGGGCCTCCCCTGGAGAAAGGACCGCTTCGGCGGCGGCGGGCCCGCGTTTCGCACGCGCAGCTGGTTTCGCTGGACGTCCTACGCGCGCGCGGTGCGCCTGCTCGGAGTGCGCCGCGAGGGCGACCGGCGCGTGGCTGAGCTCGCGCTGATGGACCAGGCGACGCCGGTGTGGTTTCGGCTCACGATCGACCTCGGGACAGAACGCGTGCTGCGGGCTCGGATGGTCGCCGGCGGGCACTTCATGACGCAGCGCTTCGCGGCCTTCAACCGGCCGCTCAGGATCGAGCCGCCGGTCAAGAGCGATGTCGGCTGAGCCGAGCACGGACGGGGCGCGGCGGACGGCGCTCAGGCGCGCCGCGCGCTTGGCGGCGCTGCTCTGCATCGCCGCGTTCATCGCGCTGCTCGTCTACGGGCTCGTCCTCAAGAGCCCCGAGACCGGCATCGACGAGGGCCTCGCGCGGGCGCAGCCCGTGGCCGCGCCCGGCTTTGAGCTGCCCATCCTCACGCGCGGCTCGCTCGGTCGCCCGCTCACGGCGCGACTCTCGCCGGCCCTCGCCGACGGGCGCGTCGCCCTCGACGAGCTACGCGGGACTCCGGTGGTGCTGAACTTGTGGGCCTCGTGGTGCGTGCCCTGCCGCCAGGAGGCGCCGCTGCTCGAGCGCACGTGGCGAGCGGCCCGCCGCGACGGCGTGCTTTTCGTCGGCCTCAACCAACAGGACCTGACCGACGACGCGCGCGCCTTCATGCGCGAGTTCGGAGTCAGCTACCCGAACCTCCGCGACCCCACCAACCGCAGCGCCCGCAAGTGGGGGGCGACCGGTCTCCCGGAGACGTTCTTCGTCACCAGAGAAGGTCAGGTAGTCGGCCACGTGATCGGCGTAGTCTCGCCCGAGCAGCTGCGAGACGGCGTCAGGGCGAGCCGGTCCGGGCGCCCGGTGGGGGCGCGCAGCGGCGGCGATCGCCTGACCCGCTGAGCTCGACGAATACGACCGCTACGCTTGGTAGTAGATGTTCTCTTGGTCCTCTCGTCAGCTGCTGTGGCTGCTCGCCCTGGTGGCGCTCGCGGTCGGCTGCGGCGAGGAGCGGCAGCGAGCTTCGTCCGCTTCACAACCCTCGACCGAGGACGCGGGACCGATCCACGTGCACGGCCTCGGCGTCAATCCCAAGGACCGCGCGCTCTACATCGCCACGCACACCGGTCTCTTCCGTGCCGCCGAGGCGGGCGGCAAGGCCGAGCGCGTCGGCGATGACCAGCAGGACACGATGGGCTTCACCGTCGTCGGCCCCGACCGCTTCCTCGGCTCGGGCCACCCGGACCCGAGCCAGGACCTCCCGCCGCTGCTCGGCCTGATCCGCTCGAGCGACGGCGGCCAGAGCTGGGAACCGCAGTCGCTGAGCGGCGAGGCGGATTTTCACGTGCTGCGCTCGGCCGGCGAGCGCGTCTATGGCTTCGACGCGAGCAACGCGCGCCTGCTGATGAGCTCGGACGGCGGTGCAAGCTGGACCCAGCTCGAGCCCCCAGGCCCGCTGCTCGATCTGGCGATCGATCGAGAGGATCCCGACAAGCTCGTCGCCTCGACCGACCAGTTGCTCGTCACCTCGGCCGATCAGGGCAAGAGCTGGAAGCCGGCCTTTCGCAGTGATCCCGGCCTGCTCGCCTGGCCATCCCCGGAGAGCCTGTACCGCGTAGACGGGACGGGTCAGGTGTCGGTCAGCGACGACGCAGGAAACGGCTGGCGCCCGCGGGGCTCGATCGGCGGACAGCCGGCCGCCTTCACGGCGGTCGACGAGCGGACGCTCTACGCCGCCCTGCCGGACGGCACGATCATGGGCTCGAGCGACGGCGGCGCAGCCTGGCGGGTCCGCTCGAGGCCGTGAGGTTGTCGGAGGGTGCGGGAGAGGTGAATACAGCCACCCTCCGGGCCCCGTCCCTGGAACGTGCTTGCCACCCCGCCGGCTCGGGCCGCTCCCTCCCCTCGCTCAAAGCGTCCACGCCTGCTCGTCCGGCACGAAGACGGCCGGCTCGGCGATCGGGGGCCCGGCCGGGTCACGACCACTCCAGTCCACCCTCGCGCCAGGCACTCGGCGAGCCCGCGCCGGGCGAGGGCGACGCCGTACCCCGCCGGCCACCAACCCCCCCACGAGCGCGAGCAGGAGGAAGAAGAGCGTGAGCGCACTCACCGTCTTGGCGCCACCGGGCCTAGCGCCGCGGTCGGAAGGTGGCTAGGCGCAGGCTGTTCGAGACGACGAACAGGCTCGAGAACGCCATTGCGGCGGCGGCGATCATCGGCGTCAGCACGCCCGCCATCGCGAGCGGGATGGCGGCCACGTTGTAGGCGAAGGCCCAAAACAGGTTGCCCTTGATCGTCGCAAGCGAGCGCCGCGCGAGCCGGATCGCGGCGGCGGCCGCGCGCAGGTCGCCGGAGACGAGCGTGAGGTCAGACGCCTCGATCGCCACGTCCGTGCCCGTACCGATCGCGAGCCCGAGGTCGGCCTGGGCGAGCGCCGGGGAGTCGTTGACGCCGTCGCCCACCATCGCGACGACGCGGCCCTCCGCCTGCAGGCGGCGCACGTGCTCTGCCTTCTCGGCCGGGCGCACCTCCGCGATCACCTCGTCGATGCCCACCGCCGCGGCGACCGCTCGCGCCGCGCTGACGTTGTCACCGGTCAAGAGCACGGGGTGCAGCCCGAGCTCGCGCAGCGCGCGGACGGCCTCCGCGCTCGTCGGCTTGAGCTTATCGGCGACCACGAAGACCGCGCGCGCCTCGCCGTCCCACGCCGCGGACACGGCCGTCTGGCCCGCCGACTCCGCCGCCCGCCGGGCGCAGTCGAGCTCAGGCCCAAGCGCTAGACCGCGCTGGGCGAGCCACCCCGGCCGTCCGACGAGCACCGCGTGGCCCTCGACCTCGGCCTCGACGCCGAGGCCGCCGTGGTTGCGGAAGGATTGTGGCGCCGGTAGGACCCCGAGCCGCTCGCGGGCATCGGCGGCGATCGCGCGGGCGATCGGATGCTCCGATGAGTCCTCGGCGGCGCCGACCAAGCGAAGGGCGTCCTGAGCGGCGACGGCTGGCGCTACGACCACCTCGACTAGCGCCATGGCGCCACTCGTGATCGTGCCGGTCTTGTCGAGCACGATTGTGTCGACGCGGCGGGTCGACTCGAGCACCTCGGGCCCCTTGATCAGCAGCCCGAGCTGAGCGCCGCGCCCGGTGCCGACCAACAGCGCGGTGGGCGTGGCGAGCCCGAGCGCGCACGGGCAGGCGATGATCAGCACAGCGACGGCGGCCGTGAAGGCGGCACCCACCTCGGCGCCGCTCGCGAGCCAGCCGGCGAGCGTCAGCAGGGCGAGCGCGATGACCACCGGCACGAAGACGGATGAGACGCGGTCGGCGAGGCGCTGCACTGCGGCCTTTCCGCTCTGCGCCTCGGTCACGAGCCGGCCGATCTGGGCGACGGCCGTGTCGGCGCCCACGCGCGTCGCCCGTACCACGAGGCGGCCTCCGGCGTTGACCGTCGCCCCAACGACGGCCTCCCCCGGGCCGACCTCCACAGGCACGCTCTCGCCCGTCAGCAGCGACGTGTCGACGGCCGACGAGCCGGCTTCGACGACGCCGTCGGTGGCCCCCTTCTCGCCGGGGCGCACAACGAAGAGGTCGCCTGTCGCGAGCCGCTCGATCGGGACCAGACGCTCGACGCCGTCGACCACCACCGCCACGTCCTTGGCTCCGAGCGCGAGCAGCTCACGCAGCGCCGCCCCGGCGCGGCGCTTGGCGCGCGCCTCGAAGTAGCGCCCGGCGAGGATCAGGGCCGTCACCACGGCCGCGACCTCGAGGTAGAGTTCGGGCGTCTCGCCGGCCCCCTGCGGCGGCGAGCCGACGGCCATGGAGGGCTCGCCTGCTCCCAGCCACACGAGCGCCACCAGCGACCAGCCCCACGCTGCGAGCGTGCCGAGCGAGATCAGCGTGTCCATATTGGCCGCGCCGTGGCGCAGGCTCCTCAATGCCCCGCGGTGAAACGGCCAGCCGGCCCAGAGGACCACCGGGGTGGTGAGCGCGAGCGCGAGCCATTCCCAAAGGGGGAACCGGAGCGAGCTGACCATGCTCATCGCGACGACGGGCAGGCCGAGCACCGTGGCGAGCATGAGGCGGCGGCGCAGCGCCCGAAGGTCGTCCCGGCGCGCGGCCTCCTCGTGCTCAGGCGAGTCATCGCTCGTGGGGGCGGGGAGCGAGGCGCTGTAGCCCGCCTGCTGGACCGCTTCGACCAGTTGTCCCGCGTCGACGTTGCCCCTGTCATATGTCACCGACGCGCGCTCGGTCGCGTAGTTGACCGACGCCGTGACGCCCTCGAGCCGGTTAAGGCGCTTCTCGACGCGCATGGCGCACGAGGCGCATGTCATTCCCTCGACGGGCAGCTCGAGGCGACCCATCACGACGGCTTCCGGCGCGTCGTGCCTGGGCTGACTGACTTCGGCTCCCGGCGCGCCTATCCCAGCTCTCACCGGCCCGGCACGGCTCGTCACGCTCCCACCTCATAGCCGGCGGCGGCGACCGCTGCGCGTACACCCGCGTCGTCGAAGGACTCACCGAGAACGGTGATGGCCTTGGCGTCCAGGTCGACTGACACCTCGCGCACGCCGTCCACCTGCTCGACCTCCTCGGTTACGGCCGCCCGACAATGCGCGAAGGACACTCCCTCGACGATGTAGATCTTCTGGCTCATCACGCCTCCCTGTCGTCTCCCGACGTCAGACTACCCTACCTGGGTACTGTGATGGTAAGGTTGGCGGCATGAACGCCCCCGACGGTCCCGGATACACAGCCACCAAGGACGACCTCCTCGCGCGCCTCAAGCGCATAGAGGGACAGGTCCGCGGCGTCTCGCGAATGATCGAGGACGAGCGCTACTGCATCGACGTCCTGACCCAGATCAGCGCGGCGCAGGCCGCCCTCGACAAGGTCGCCCTCGGTCTCGTTGACGACCATGCCCGCCACTGCGTCGTCGGGTCAGAGCCCGAGCAGCAGCAGGCGCGTACGGCGGAGCTCATGGGTGCGGTGGGCCGCCTAGTGACGCGGCGCTGAGGAGGGACGCAGGCGCGGATGAGCCGGAGAGCGTCCGTCTGGCTCCGGG
>JACCXP010000184.1 GCA_013696905.1 Thermoleophilaceae bacterium | reverse complement strand
GCCGTAGAGCGATCGCGAGGGGCACGACGCCCAGCCTACGCAGGGCCCGCGAGCGCCCGCACGGCCTTGCGCGCGGCGAGCAGCGCGTCGGGGTTCGACGGCACGTCGCTCGCGTCGGCCGACAGGTACGAGAACGCGACCGAGCCGTCCGGCGCGACGATCAGCACGCCTCCGAGCTGGCCGAGCTCCCCGTCCGTCCTGCGCACCTCGTTCCCCTCGAGATCGAGGACGGTCAGCTCGGCGAGCTCGCGGGCCTGCCTCCCCGGCGGTAGAGGTGCTACGGCTGCTGAGGGCGACGGGAGGCATCTCACCGCTTACATCGGAAGCATCGGCGGCGCGCCTTAGGATCGCGCGCCGTGGCAACCAGCACAGCAGAGCGTGTGGCCGTCGTCGACCTCGGCACGAACACCACGCGCCTGCTCGTGGCCGACGTCTCCCATGGCGCGGTCGCAGAGCTCGATCGCCGCACCACGATCACTCGCCTCGGCGAGGGCGTCGACGCCACCGGCCGCCTCGGCGAGCCGGCGATCGAGCGCGTCTCGAACGCACTCGCCGAGTACCGCGCCGTGATCGACGAGCTCGGCGCCACGAACACGGTCGCGGTCGCCACGAGCGCCGTACGCGACGCCTCGAACGGCGACGACTTCCGCTCCCACGTCAAGCGCGAGTTCGACATCGACGTGCGCATCATCTCCGGCGACGAGGAGGCGCGGCTCACCTTCCTCGGCGCCACCGGCGCCCGCCCGGCGACGAGCGAGCCGGCGATGGTGCTCGACATCGGCGGCGGCTCGACCGAGTTCGTGGTCGGCGTGCCGGGCTCTGAGCCCGACTTCCATGTCTCGACCCAGGCCGGCGCCGTGCGCCAGACCGAGCGCCACCTGGCAGACGACCCGCCGACGCAGGAGCAGATCTCCGACATGGCGCTCGAGCTCCAGCTCACGATCGAGCAGGCCGTGCCGGTCGAGCTGCGCGAGCGCACGAGCTTTGGGATCGCGGTCGCGGGCACCGCCACCTCGATGGCGGCGATCGAGCAGGAGCTCGACCCCTACGACGCCGAGCGCGTGCACGGCTTCAAGCTCGAGCTCGGCGCCTGCGAGCGAATTCTCGCGATGCTGGCCGGACAGACGGTCGAGCAGCGCCGCGATGTCACCGGCCTCCACCCTGACCGCGCGCCGACGATCGTGGCCGGCGCCGTGATCCTGATCGAGGCGATGCGCGCCTTCTCGCTCGAGTGGATGGAGACGAGCGAGGCCGACATCCTGCACGGCGCAGCGCTGACAGCCGCCGCCTCGTCCTCGTGACCCAATCTTGCCGTCCGAGCCGTATGGCAACGTGCAGTCCATAAGGCTTGGGTGAAGCCGCCACAAGCGGCGACGCCTCCCGCGGCCCGGGCCTTGAGCGGCCCGTCATGGCAACCCCCCTGCCCGCCCTGACGGCGCCAGTAGCAGGGATCCGCCCGCGCATGATGCGCGGGCGGCTCTGTTTCTGGGCCCGTTTCGGGCCCTCAGCGAACGCGGAACGAGCGCACGTTGCGGCGGTTGAAGACCGACTCGAGCAGCCCGCCGGTCTGCCTGGCGCGGCTGATCACCCGGTATGCCCCGCGCGAGCGCACGCCCACGCGCGCCGCCCAGCGGCGCTGGCCGGACGCCGCGAAGAACGCCGGCGCCGAGCACGCGCGTGGCGAGCGGAAGCGTCCGCGCTCGTACCAGGCGCAGCGGCCACGGACGACGCGTGCGACAGCTACCTGGACCGAGGCGACCCCGAGGTCATCCGCTCCGGCGAAGCCCCCCACGCGCGAGGGCGCCTGGCGCGCGGCGTAGATCCCACGCGCGCGCGGGAAGAGGATGCGGCTGCGCGGGTCGCCACAGCCGTCGCCGTTTGCGTCGGCGCCGCGGCGTGAGCGCGGGCAGCGGTCGGCGCCGTCGGGGACCCCGTCGTTGTCGTCGTCTGGATCGCACTCGTCACCGCGCTTGTCGCGGTCTGAGTCGCGCTGCACCGGGTTGGCGACGCCGGGGCAGTTGTCGCGCGCGTCGAGTGCTCCGTCGGCGTCGGCGTCGTCGTAGCGGAGGCGCACGACGCGCCCGTTGCCGGTGTCTGCCACGTAGAGGAGCGCGCCGGGGGCGATCGCGGCGCCCGAGGGCGAGGAGAAGCCGCCGGGCCCTGAGCCACGCGTGCCGAAGGCCTCGATGAAGGTCGAGCCCTCGGCGTAGGAGCGCAGCGCCTGCACGCGCGAGTTGCCGGCGTCGACGATCAGCAGCCGGTCGACCGGGTCGCGCACCAGGCCACGCGGCGAGGAGACCTGGCCCCCTCCCGCGCCGGGCCCGGCGACCTTCTTGATCAGCGCGCCGCGCGGGTCATAGACGCGCACCTCGCCGTCGCTCGCGTTGTCGTCTGAGACGAAGATCCGCCCCTCCGGGTCGCGCGCGATGCCCTCGGGCTCGAGGAAGGTCGCGGGCTCGGCGACGCCAAAGGCGGCGACTGGGCGCCCGTCGAGCGCCGGGCGCAGGAACTGCACGCGCGCGTTCGGCCGGTCGACCACGTATAGCCGCGAAGCGCGGTCGGTCGTCATCAGCCGCGGGCCGTCGATGCGCCCCAGCTGGGTGCCCCCGCCGCCGAACTCGCGCCGCGTCGGCGCGCCGTCGACGAACGAGTCGTATTGCACGATCACGTTGCGCCCGGCGTCGGCGACGTAGATGCGGTTGCGGTTGTCGATCGCGACGCCCGAGGGGCGCGCAAGCTGCCCCTGGCCGATCGAGGAGATGAAGGTGTTGCCGGCGGGCGCCGACTCGAACACGTGCACCCGACCGGCGCCAGCGTCGGCCACGTAGACGCGTCCCGCGTCGTCGGTCGCGACGCCCGAGGCCTCGAGGAAGCGCCCGCCCGGCGGCACGAAGGCACCGTCGTAGGAGAAGAAGGCGGCCTGGGCGGCTGCCGGCCACGCGCCGAGCAGCAGGGCGCCCGCGAGCGCGGCGCAGATCGAGGCGAGGCGATGTCGTCGAGGTGTTCTCACCGTCCAGGTCGCAAACAGCGGCACAGGGCCGCCGATGCGGCGCTACTTCGCGTCAGGCTTCTTCTCGCCCGGCCAGGAGCCGAGCAGCCGGTAGAAGGCCGTCCGCTGCCCGCGGTCGAAGGCGGTGCGCGTGAGGCGGAAGATCGCGCCCTGGAGCGCCGAGGCGATCAGCACCTTCGACCACGAGACATCGCGATGCCCTGAGTCCGGGGCCTCCTCGTTGGCGATGCGCCCCCACAGGTAGGTGAAGATCTTCGTGCCGATCAAGCCCGCCACTAGGCTTCCGGCGATGGAGAAGGGGACGAAGATGAATCTCACGAATTAAGGGCTATGGAAGCTTCTAGCGCAGGATCCCGGCCGGCCGACGCATCGGCTCCCGACACTCCGACCGACCTCACCAAGCGCTCCTGGAAGGGCGTGCTGGTGCGGACTGTAAAGGAGTTTCAAGATGACAACCTGACCGACTGGGCCGCGGCGCTCACCTACTACGCGATCCTGGCCCTGTTTCCCGGGATCCTCGTCTTCGTCGCCCTGCTCGGCGTCCTCGGCCAGTTCCCAGACACCTTCAACGCGCTGCTCGAAATCGCGCGCCAGGTCGCGCCTCCTTCGGCGGTCGACTCGATCGCCGGCCCGATCGAGTCGGTGATCAAGCAGAAGCAGGCGGCCGGCGCCCTGCTCGGCGTCGGTCTTCTGAGTGCCCTGTGGGCCGCGTCCGGCTACATCGGCGCGTTCATGCGCGCCGCAAACGTCATCTACGAGGTCAAGGAGGGGCGCCCGTTTTGGAAGCTGCGACCGCTGCAGATCCTCGTGACGATCGTGATGGTGCTGCTGCTCGCGGTCGTCGCGATCGGGATCGTCATCACGGGTCCGCTGGCCGAGGCGGTCGGCAACGTGATCGGCCTCGGCGATCTGGCGGTGACGGCCTGGAGCTACGGCAAGTGGCCCGTGATGTTGATCGTGATCATGGGCATGTTCGCGGCCCTCTACTGGGTCGCCCCGAACGTCAAGCATCCGCACTTTCGCTGGGTCTCGCCGGGCGGCATCGTGGCGGTGCTGCTGTGGATCCTCGCCTCGGTCGCCTTTGGGCTCTACGTCGCGAACTTCAGCTCCTACGACAAGACGTATGGATCGCTCGGCGGGGCGATCACGTTCCTCGTCTGGCTGTGGGTGACCAACATCGCGCTGCTGCTTGGGGCCGAGTTCGACGCCGAGCTCGAGCGCGCGCGCGAGCTCGAGGCGGGACTGCCGGCCGAGCACGAGCTGCAGCTCCCGCCGCGCGACGCGGCCAAGACCTGAGCAGTGCCCGGGGTGGGACTCGAACCCACACGCCCGTAAGGGCAAGGGCTTTTAAGGCCCCGATGTCTACCGGTTCCATCACCCGGGCGCAGCCGGGAGTCTAGGGTGCGGCCCATGCGAGCCACCTTCCTCAACTGCACGCTAAAGCCGTCCCCCGCGACCTCGAACACCGAGGTCGTCGCGCAGATCGTGATGGGCGGGCTCGAACAGCGCGGCGTCGAGACCGAGCTGATCCGCGTCGTCGACTACGACGTGCGCCCCGGCGTCTCCTCGGACGAGGGTGGCGGCGACGAGTGGCCGGGCATCAGGGCGCGGATCGTTGCCTCGGAGATCCTCGTCGTCGCGACTCCCACGTGGCTCGGCAAGCCGGCGAGCATCGCCCAACGCGTGCTCGAGCGGATGGATGCGCTGCTGTCCGAGACCGACGACGACGGCCGCCCGATCGCCTACAACCGCGTCGCGGGGGTCGTCGTGACGGGCAACGAGGACGGCGCCCACCACGTGATCGGCGAGATCGCCGGTGGCCTGATCGACATCGGCTTCACGGTTCCGGGGCAGGCGTGGACCTACTGGAACATGGGCCCCGGCCCCGGCCCCTCCTACCTCGAGACAGACCACGGCCACGCGTGGACGCGCTCCACGGCTGAGGCCGCCGCCTCGAACCTGTTCGCGGTCGCGAGCGCGCTCGCCGAGCGGCCGATCCCGGCCCCACCCTCGTAGCGCCGTGATCATCGAGGCGCTCGTCTTCGGACTGACCGCCTCGAGCGCGTTGCTGCTCGGCGCGGTCGTCGCGACGCGCTTCGACCTCGGCAAGCGGGTGCTCGCCTTTCTGCTCGCCTTTGCGGCGGGTGCGCTGATCTCGGCGCTCTCGTTCGAGCTCTTCCAGGAGTCGTTCGACAAGGCGGGCGCGATGCCGGCCGCGATCGGCATGGTCCTGGGCGCGACGGTCTTCATCGTGTCAGACGTCCTGCTCGACCGGCGGATGAGCCGCGGCACGACGGGCTTCTCCCTGCTCGCGGCGGTGACGCTCGACGGCGTGCCCGAGAACCTCGCGCTCGGCACGACGATCGCTGCCGGCGGCGCCTCGCTTCCCCTGCTGGTCGGGATCTTCGCCTCGAACTTCCCGGAGGCGCTCGTCGGCGCGCGATCGATGTTCGAGGAGGGGCGCTCGGGGAAGTTCGCGATCGCCGTCTGGCTCGGCGCCGGGGTGCTGCTCGCGGCGGCCGTGGTGGCGGGGACTCTGGGGATGTCGGGCGCCTCCGAATCGACGCTGTCGGTGATCCTCGCCTTCGCTGGTGGGGCCGTGCTGGCGTCGCTGGTCGACACCGTGATGCCCGAGGCCTACCGCGACGGGGGCCCGCTTGTCGCCTTCGCCACGGTGGCGGGCTTTCTCGTCTCCTTCCTGATCGGCGCCGGCTAGGGAATGTGAACGGCTCGGGCACGCAACTTTCGCGTTGCTACCTTGTCCAAGTCGACGCCGGGTCCCTCACCCGTGCTGGCGGTCAGTCATGGAAGCCTCCGCACTAAGACACGCAGGGCGAGTGCCCGCGCTCACGGGTCGCTCCCCGCTGCTCCGGCTACAAGGCGACGAGAAGCTGATCGCGATGATCCGGCGCGGCCATCAGGGCGCGTTCGAGACGCTCGTCCAGCGCTACCAGGCGCGCCTGCTCGCCTTCTGCCGGCACATGCTCGGATCGACCGAGGACGCCGAGGACGTGCTGCAAGAGGTGTTCGCCTCAGCGTACCGCGCGATCAACGCCGACGAGCGACCGATCAACGCGCGGCCGTGGCTCTACCGGATCGCGCGCAACCGCTGCCTCAACCACCTGCGCCGCCCCGTCCCGTCAGGTCAGGACTCGATGGACATCTTCGAGCGCGACGGCGGCACCTCTACGGCCGACACCGTGCACAAGCGCCAGGAGTTCCGCGACATCGTGGCCGACGTGCATGAGCTGCCGGAGACGCAGCGCACCGCGCTGCTGCTGCGCGAGATGGACGCGCTCTCCTACGAGCAGATCGCGGAGGCGATGGACAACACGGTGCCGAGCGTCAAATCGCTGCTCGTGCGCGCTCGCGTGTCGCTCGCCGAGGCCGCGGAGGCTCGCTTGCTGAGCTGCGACCAGGTGCGGATGGAGCTCGGCGAGGTCGCCGAGGGCCTCTCCAAGAGCACACCGCCTGGCCGCCGCCACCTGAAGGGATGCGACCGCTGCCGCCGCTTCAAGGGCGAGTTGCGCAGGACCAACCGCGCACTGGCGGCGATCTACCCGCTCGGGCCGCTCGTCATCTTCCACAAGCTCGTGCTCGTGAAGCTCGGCGTCTCGGCGGCGGCGGGCGGCGGCTCCTCGGCCGCGGCGGGCGGAGGAGTCGGGCTCGGCC
>JACCXP010000179.1 GCA_013696905.1 Thermoleophilaceae bacterium | reverse complement strand
CGTCGGCGCCGGCTTCGCGAACGGGGATCGACTCCGCCGTGCCCTCGACGGCGCGGATGTGCGGACCGATCGCCATCCGCATCTCAGCGAGCGGCTCGACGGCGACGACCTCCGCGCCGGTTGCGGCAAGCGGCCTGCTCAGCTTGCCGGTGCCGGCCGCCAGGTCGATGACGGTCTTCCCCGGCCCCAGGCCGAGGCGCTCGCGCAGCCACTCGATTGCGGACCGCGGGTAGGCGGGGCGCGAACGCTCGTAGGCGTCGGCGGAGCGCGCGAACCCGCGCGCCGCGGCCGGGTGGATCGTCAACTGACGCGCTGGTCGGCGTTCGACTGGCGCGGAGGGGACCAGAACACGAGCACCTCGAGGTCATCGGTGATCGAATGGAATCGATGCTCGACGCCGGCCGCGACGTAGACGACTGTCCCAGGTTCGATGTCGCGGTCCTCGTCCGCGACCCGCAGGCGACCGCGGCCGGCGACGACGAAGTAGACCTCGTCCTCGCTGTGGGGCTGCTGGTCGTCGACGCCGCTCGCCGGCCAGAAGGCGGCGGTGAGGCTCAGGGTCTCGGCGCGAAAGAACTCCGCGAAGTCGTGACGCGAGGTATCGAGGCCGGCGATCAGGTCGTAGAGCTGGAAGGCGTCCATTCCCGCCCGTTGTATTCGGGGCGGGGGTGGATAGTCAACCTGTGCCGCCGTCCGCGAACGGCTGCGGCGGCGCTGGCTGAAGCCGGAGTAGTCGGAGGACGGGCGCTCGAAGAAGCGGAGCTGCTTCGACGCCGGGTCAACGACCTGCACTTCTTGGCCCTGACCGCGCCGAGCGCCGGCAGTCTCAGGCGCCACGGCTTTCGCCCACGCGGCGCATCCAGTAGCGAAATCAGTCGCGGCCGTAGGGCACATAGAGCCGGACGGATTGCCCGCGGCGAAGGAGTGCCCGTCCATCTCGGGCCGCACGCCGAGCAGCATCTCGAAGCGCACGCTCTCGAACGAAGCGAGGAGCGCTTCTCGAATCACGGGATCGTGGGTTCCGATTGCCAGCTCCGCGCCGGCGGCGTGCAGCTGGTGAGCGAGTCCGATGAAGGCGAGGTCGGTGTCCTCGCCCCAGCCGTGCGCAAGCTCGGGCGGCTCGACGTGCGCCCCCTTGGCCAGCAGGATGGGCATGCCCGTTTGTGCCAGCCGAGCGGCGTCCCCGGGGCTGCGGCGGAGGTTTGCCTGCAACGTCGGCATGACCGGGGCGCCTTGCGCGCCGAGTTCGGTGACCAGGTCGAGGATTCGGTGCCGAGGCGGACGTACTCTTCGACAGTCGCCTCGATAACCGCCGGGTCGGTCTCGGCCTCGCCGAAGTAGTCGATGCTGGTCGCGAATCCGTCGGCGTGAAGGCGCTCGACCGTCGCGATGGCATCGACCTGCCGCTGGCCCCGAGATAGCGGTCGGCGGCGTGCCATGCCCGCTTCTCGAAGACCGGGAAGCAGCGTAGGTATCCCCGATCCGGTGGCTTCCGGCCAGGGGGTAGATCGCCCGTCGGGCGGTGCGGGCCACGACGGCACTCTTACAGCGAACGCGATTCCGTGCCGTCGAGCGATCAAGGGCACAAGCAGAGGACGCGCCGGCGGGTCCACGACCGCCGCGACGCTTGAGGCACGCCGTGACGGGCGGCAGGGCCAGCCGCCGCCGCAAGACACGTCTACTGCCGCGCCCGCGCGGAGCCCGCGCCTGCCCCGCGATGGCAGGCCCCCGCTCGCGCTGACACCTGAGCAAGCCGCCTTCCGCAGTTCGAAAGGCGGCCCTTCGTCCTACTACCACCGAAAGGAGGTGGTCGCATGACGACCGCCATCAAGCCGATCACCGCGAACGAGCCCCCGCACCGAGAGCCGGCGGACAGCCTCGCCGTCCCCGCTCACCTGCCGGTCAGCTCGCTCTCCCACTCCTCGCTGTCGCTCTTCTGGCGCTGCCCCGAGCGCTGGCGCCGGCGCTACGTCGAGCGCGTGCGCGAGCCGAGCGGCGGTCCGGCGCTGCTCGGCAGGGCGCTCGGCGCTGCGCTCACGGCGCACTTCGCCGCCCGCATCGCGGGTCAGGCCCTCTCGCTGCGCGACACAGACGACCTCTACCTGGCCGAGTTCGACGACGGCGCCCCGACGGCGCTCTTCAAGGAGAGGGACCCGGTCACAGACCTTCGCCGTCAGGGTCGCCAGGCGCTCGTCGCCTACCTCAACCGCGTCGCGCCGTCGGTGCGCCCAACGGCGGTCGAGCGCCGCGTCGAGCTGCGCTTCGGCGGGGCCGAGTGGTCCGTGCTCGGCTACCTCGACGTCGAGGAGGCAGACAGCGTGGTCGACATCAAGCTTCGCGGGCGCCACGTCTCGCAGGCGGAGGCCGACCACTCGGCGCAGGCGAGTCTCTACCTGCTCGCACGCGCGCTCGAGGGGCGGGCGGCGAGGCGCTTTGCCTTCCACTCGCTGCGGCGGGGAAAGCGCGGCGCAGACATCGCCGTCGTCTCGACCGAGCGCTCGTCCGCTCAGCTCGCCGCGTTCGAGCGCCGGGTCGCGCAGACCGCGCGCGAGATCGCCGGCTGTCAGGAGTCCGGCGACTGGCCCTACGCCGCGCCCGAGGGCTGGTGGTGTGCCGGCGGGCCGATGGGCTGCCCGCACTTCCGGACCTGCCCGGGCGGGACGGGCGGGGCGAAGGATCCGGGCGAAGTGGTCGCCATGCCCGAGCGCGGGCGGCGGCAATCGCTGTCGCGCGCCGCATAGCGCTTCGGTCCTACCGACTTCACAACTACTGGCCGCACCAACGGGCGGCCATGACAGAGAGGAGGTGGTCGCATGGCGACCGCCGCAACACCCCTGCCTGACAACGGCGCAGCGCCCCTGCCTGGCGCCGTTTTCGCCCCACTGCTGCTCGAGCTCGACCGCGCCGCCCGCGAGGTCTTCGTCACAGGCCGCGAGGTCCACCTGACCCGGCTCGAGTTCTCACTGCTCGACGCGCTCGCCGAGCGCCCGAGCGCGATCGTCACCAAGGAGCGCCTCCTGCGCGACGTCTGGGGCTACCGCACGCTCGGGCGCACGCGCACGATTGACGCCCACGCCTGCCGCCTGCGCCAGAAGCTCTCGGACGAGCGCCTCGTACACAACGTGCGCGGCGTCGGCTACCGGCTCGTGAAGCACCAGGACTCAGCGCTCGTGCTCGTCGGCGAGCGCCCCGCGCCAAGGGCAGACAGCGACGAGGCTCGACCGGCGCGCCCGCTGGCGCTCGTGCGCGGGATCGACCCCGCCGTCGAGATCGCCGCCGTCGTGCTCGCGATCCCGCGCTC
>JACCXP010000170.1 GCA_013696905.1 Thermoleophilaceae bacterium | reverse complement strand
GAGCGCGGTCGAGCACCGACTCCGCCGCGGCGGAGTCGTCGACCTCGAAGACGAGCACAGCGGCCTGCCCGCCGACGCCGAACGCCCCGAGGCGGCTCTCCAGCTCGCGTGCCTCGAGCGCACCACTCAGCGCCTCGGCCAGCACGTCGCCCGCGAGTCGGCGCTCGGTGTCGCGCACCACTCGCCGGCGCATCAGCTCGAGCGCCACGACGGTGGCCGCCTGCTGCAGGATCAGGCGCTCGAAGTCTCCGAGCTCGCCGGCCTGGGGCGTCGCGCACAGCCATGCCCCGTAGGCGCCGGGACCGCGCGTCGGCACCGGCAGGGTGGTGGCGTCTTCGGCGACGCCCGCGCCCGCAGGCGAGCAGGCGAGCACCGCTCCGCTCGAGTCGAGCACGGCGACGGAGGCGTCCACGGTCGTCGCGAGCGCACGCACCAGCTCGTCGAGCCCGCGCTCCTCGAGCACGATCCGCTCGAGCCGCTTATGGATCTCTCCGCTGCGCTGGAGCGCCTCGTAGCCCTCGTTGACGAGGCGGATGAACGCCTTCTCCGTCAGCGCGATGAAGGGCAGCTCGTAGGGCACCTCGAACAGCGGGAAAGCGAGCGAGCGCGCCTCGTCGACGAGCACGGCGGGCAGCGAGGCGTGATCGAAGCCCGTGCCGAAGCCGAGGCCCGCCAGGTCGTGCGCGGCCAGGCAGCGGACGTACTCGCGCAGCTCGCCGTCCGTGCGGAGCGCCATCCCCGTCGTCAGCACAAGCTCGCCTCCCGACAGCCACGGCGTCGGGTCGGCAAGCTCCGTGATGTGCACCCAACGGATCGGCGCGCAGGCCGCGCTCTGCCCCGCCACGAGCGACAGGCCCATCTCCTCGCCGAGGTCAGAGACGGTCAGCACGGCGCTCGCGCCCGGCGACGGTCGCGCTCGGCCCTAGCGCCGGACGATTCGCTCGTATGCCTCCGTGAGCACCGGGCGCAGGATCGCCTCGATCTCCTCGAACTGCTCGGTGTCCGCGATCAGGGGCGGCGAGAACTGGATCACCGGGTCGCCACGGTCGTCGGCGCGGCAGATCAGCCCACGCTTGTAGAGCTCGCCCGACAGGAAGCCGCGCAGCAGCTGCTCGGACTCACGATCGTCGAAGGACTCCTTCGTGTCCTGGTCCTTGACCAGCTCGATCGCCTGGAAGAAGCCCGCGCCGCGCACGTCGCCCACGATCGGCAGGTCGCGCAGCGAGTCGAGCATCGCCCGGAACTCGCCCTCCTTCGCGAGCACGTGGCCGCAGAGGTCCTCGCGCTCGAAGATGTCGAGGTTCGCGAGCGCCATCGCCGCCGCCACCGGGTGGCCGCCGAACGTGAAGCCGTGCGCGAACATCGAGGTGTCGTGCATGAACGGCTCGGCGACCGCATCCGAGACGATCACCGCTCCCATCGCCGCGTAGGCCGAGGTCAGCCCCTTGGCGGTGGTGATCATGTCCGGCTGGTAGCCGAAGCGCTGGGCGCCGAAGTAGTGCCCGAGGCGTCCCCACGAGCAGATGACCTCATCGGAGATCAAGAGCACCCCGTGGCGGTCGCAGATCTCGCGTACGCGCTGGAAGTAGCCCTCTGGCGGCGTGAAGCAGCCGCCCGAGTTCTGCACCGGCTCGAGGATCACGGCCGAGACCGACTCGGCGCCCTCGAACTCGATCCGCCGCTCGATCTCGTCGGCCGCCCAGAGCGGGTCGCGACCCGCGGGGGCGCGGTAGGAGTTCGTGTTCGCGACGTGGCAGCCGCCAGGGGTGAGCGGCTCGAACTGCGTGCGGATGGACTGGATCCCGGTCGCCGACAGCGCCCCCAGCGACGTGCCGTGGTAGGCGGTGTCGCGGGCGATCACCTTGATGCGCGTTCCCTCGCCGCGCACGCGGTGAAAGTTGCGCGCCAGCTTGAGCGCGGACTCGACCGCCTCCGACCCGCCCGAGGTGAAGAAGACGCGGTTGAGGTCACCGGGAGCGAGCGACGCCACGCGCGCGGCCAGCTCGATCGCGCGCGGGTGGGCGTAGCTCCAGTTCGTGAAGAAGCCGAGGTCCTTGACCTGCGCGGCGGCGGCCTCGCCGATCTCCGTGCGGCCATGGCCCGCATTCACGCAGAAGAGCGCCGACAGGCCGTCCAGATAGCGCTTGCCGTGCTCGTCGTAGACGTAGCAGCCCTCTCCGCGCGTGATGATCGGCAGCTCGTGGTCCTCGTAGGAGCCCATCCGCGTGAAGTGCATCCAGAGATGGCGCTTCGCCAGCTCCTGCAGGTCGCTCTGCTCGGCTACGGCGGGGGTCGCGTACTCGAGCTTCGTATCCAGGGCCATGCGTTCTCCTTCTCGTCTACGCCACAGCGGACAAAGCTACAGCGCCGCCTCAACTCGTACAAGCGACCAGCCGTGAAAGGAGGTCACTCCAACTTGTACATGTTGTACAGGTTGGCGGCCGTATTTTGGGGCGCTTGCCCCTTGCAGCCGTCCTTCGGCCCGCTTAGCTTGCCTCCTCCATGGTCTTGCGGTCAGAGGACACCGCCGCCGAGCGGCGGAGCGACCGCGAGGCTCAGCCGAGCGTACGCCTCGAGCGGGTGGCGAAGCACTACGGATCCGTCGTGGCCGTCAAGGAGCTCGACCTCGACATCGAGCGCGGGGAGTTCTTCACCCTGCTCGGCCCGAGCGGCTGCGGCAAGACGACGACGCTGCGGATGGTCGCGGGCTTCGAGGAGCCGAGCGGCGGACGGGTGCTGCTCGACGGGGTCGACGTGTCCGGGCGCCCCGCGTTCCAGCGTCCGACCAACACCGTCTTCCAGTCCTACGCGCTCTTCCCGCACCTGAGCGTCGAGGACAACGTGGCCTTCGGGCTCAGGCGCAAGCGGGTGGCGAAGGACGAGATCCGTCGCAGGGTCGGCGAGGAGCTCGAGCGCGTCGGCCTCGCGGGTGAGGCACGGCGCAAGCCGCGCCAGCTCTCGGGCGGACAGCAGCAGCGCGTCGCGCTCGCGCGCGCGCTCGTCAACCTGCCCACGGTGCTGCTGCTCGACGAGCCCCTCGGCGCGCTCGACCTGAAGCTTCGAAAGCAGCTCCAGGTAGAGCTGAAGCGGATCCAGCGCGAGGTCGGGATCACGTTCATCTACGTGACCCACGACCAGGAGGAGGCGCTCACGATGTCGGACCGGATGGCGGTGATGAACCGGGGCGAGGTCGAGCAGGTGGCCGGCCCTGAGGCGGTCTACGAGCGCCCCGCGACCGCCTTCGTCGCCGGCTTCATCGGCGTCTCCAACCTGATGCCCGGCACGCTCGGGCGGATCGATGGCGCGAGCGCCGACCTGCGCCTCGACGCCGGCGTGTCGCTGTCGGTCGCCGCGCCCGCCGGCCTCGCCCCGGGCTCGTCCTGCCACGCCGTCGTCCGCCCGGAGAAGCTCGCGCTGTCGTCCGTCGAGGCGGCCGCGCCCGACGGGCGGCCGAGCGTCGAGGGCACGGTCGAGAGCTCGCTCTACCTCGGCACGGCGACGCAGGTGCTCGTGCGCCTGCCCGGCGGCGTGAGCGTGACCGCGCTCGTCCCGAGCTCCGATCAGGCGACGCGCGAGCATCTGCCCGTGGCAGGCGACCCGGTGCGGATCTCGTGGGCCGGGGAGCACACGCACGTCGTGCGCGACTCCGCCGCCGCCGAGGAGATAATCGAGACAGAAGACAGCGAACATGAGCGCCCGGCCGCGGTCGGCGCCGGGAGGTAGCCAGTGAGCGACGGATCCCCACGGGACATCGACAGGCTGATCGACGAGCTGGTCGTGCAGGACATCACGCGCCGGCGGCTCCTACGCGGCGCCGGAACTGGGCTGCTCGGCCTGTCATTCCTCGCCGCGTGTGGCGGCCAGGGACTCGAGAAGGGCGGCGGAGCCACCACCCGGACGGAGCCCGCGGCGATCGCGAAGGGCGAGGTCTCGGAGACGCTCAGCTTCTCCAACTGGCCGCTGTACATCGACGTCAACGAGCGCACCAAGCGCCGCCCGACGCTCGACAAGTTTCAGAAGGAGTTCGGCACGAAGGTCAAGTACACCGAGGAGATCAACGACAACACGGAGTTCTTCGGCAAGGTCCAGCCGCAGCTCTCGCGCGGCTCTTCCGGCGGGCGCGACCTGTTCGTCGTCACCGACTGGATGGCGGCCAGGATGATCCAGCTCGGCTACGCCCAGAAGCTCGACAAGACAGAGCTCGCAAACGTCGACGAGAACCTGCTCGACGCGCTGCGAGAGCCCGGCTTCGACCCCGAGCGCGACTTCAGCGTGCCGTGGCAGAGCGGTATGTCCGGCATCGCGTACCGGCGAGACCTCACGGGCGGCGACCTCGAGAGCGTCAACGACCTCTTCAACGAGGACTTCAAGGGCAAGGTGACGATGCTCACCGAGATGCGCGACTCGGTCGGACTGACGATGCTCGGCATGGGCAACGATCCGGCTGAGGACGACAACGCGGCCGCGCTCGAGGCGATCGCCAAGATCAAGGAGGCCTCGGACTCCGGCCAGATCCGCCGCTTCACGGGCAACGACTTCACGAA